>NZ_RZPL01000001.1:14049-33746 GCF_004022805.1 Mesorhizobium sp. M7A.F.Ca.CA.002.04.1.1
TTGCGTGGTTTTCGATTATATCGTCGTGGGTGGTGGCTCCTCTGGATGCGTGATGGCGAGCAGGCTCTCCGCCTATGGCGCTCGCGTGCTGCTCATTGAAGCTGGCCCTGATACGCCGCCGAATGCCATTCCTGACGACATCCAGGATGGCGACCCAACGCGTGCTTACCTTAATCCCGGTTATCGATGGCAGTCACTCCACGCGACAACGGTGCGAGGTGGCCGCAAGCCTGTCCATTACGAACAGGCGCGCGTCATGGGTGGCGGCTCCAGCATCAATGCCCAAGTCGCCAACCGCGGCGGGCCCGGAGATTACGATGAGTGGGCCTCAAGCGGTGCAACGGGCTGGGGTTGGGAAGACGTGCTGCCCTACTTCCGTCGTCTAGAATGCGATTTGGATTTCGGCGGGGAATTTCATGGCACGAACGGCCCCTTGCCAATCAAACGTGTGCGCCAATCAGACTGGTCGGGCTTCATCCGGGCAATCTCCGATGCTTACGATGCTTTGGGGCTTCATTTCAGGCCAGACTTCAATGGTGCATTCGGTGATGGCTATTCAGTTGTCCCATTGACCAACCGCAATGGTCATCGGGTCTCCTCCGCGATGGCGTACTTACCCGAAACCGTCCGCTCTCGCCGCAATCTAACGATTTTATCCGAAACGACAGTTGCGCGGCTGACCTTTTTGGGAACAACGGTAACGGGGGTCGAGACGGAGAACAAATCGGGCGTGCAATCGTATAGCGCTTCTTGCGTTATCCTGTGCGCAGGAGCACTCCATTCACCCGCCATATTGATGCGCTCCGGGATCGGCCCCGCGAAGGAATTAGTACAATTCGGAATCCCTATCGTTGCAGATTTGAAAGGTGTGGGCCAGAATCTTCAGGAACACCCCACGATTTGCGTTTCGGCCTATTTGAAGCCGGCCGATCGCTTGTCACCCGGCGTGAGCGAATATATTCAGATGCACGCCCGCTACTCGTCGGGTTACGAAGGCTGCCCGTCGACCGATATGGCAATATCGACTGTTGCCAAATCATCCTGGCACCCGCTGGGGAGGCGCCTCGGCACTCTCGCCGTGTGGGTCAATCGCAGCTACTCGACGGGAACTGTGGCGCTCAAGGGTAGTTCGCATAAAATAGAGCCGGAGGTCGATTTCAACTGGTTGAGCGACAAGCGGGACGCCGAGCGCCTCAAGCAGGGCTTTCGCTTCATAGTCCGCCTGCTGCAGCAAGATTCGCTGTCCTCTGTGGCGCTGGACCCGTTTCCGTCAGCGTTGAATGCGCGAGCGAAGCTGGTGAGCAAGGTCACAAGCACAAACTATGCACTCACGTCATTTCTGGCGCTGCTCATGGACGCGTCGCCGCGGCTGCGCCGTGGGCTGATTAGGCGCGTCATAACGGATGGGGATAGCATTTCCGATCTCGTCAACGACGAGAAACATCTGGATCGGTATATTCGCCAGAACGTCATCCCAAGTTGGCATCCGACGTCGACCTGCAGGATGGGGGCAGCCGCGGATCCTGGCGCTGTGACCGATCCGTCGGGACGCGTTCATGGTATTTTGGGTTTGAGGATCGCCGACGCTTCCGTCATGCCATTTTGCCCTCGGGCGAACACAAACATTCCGACGATTATGGTGGCTGAGAAATTGGCCGACACAACCTTGAGAGACGGCAGACGGAGCTAAATCGCTGCCTGCTTTGCTGCTCGGCTAGTCGTCTCGTCGAGACGGCGGATAACGTCGACAAGCGCTTCCTCAGCTCATGTGCTCCTTGGTGCCGCCAGGCAGAACGCCGAACCCGATGTAGATGGCTTTTTTGCGAACGAAGTCTTCGTCCCTGAGCTTGACCGCTCGACCCGGATAGCGTCGAAAAAGACTATGGGATAGGAAAATTTCGAGCGGTCGGTTTCTGCCATTCGGCCATCGTCCGGGACGGCGTGTGTGATGGACGAGCTCAGGTAGCTGGCGATACCTCGCGTCATAGAGCTCTTCGAGATGGCCGATCCTGCCATGAAACCCGGAGGTCGGCGCTGGTCTGGATTGAGCCTGGAAGTCATAAAGCAATTCAGAATTGTAAATCGCTCTTAGTATCTTGGCCGTGATAATGTTAAACTAACCGCGACGGATGTAACAATATATACAACTATATTAACATACAAATCGTTGTTATCTTCACCAGGAAGCGCTAGAGATCAATTGCTAAGACGGAATCACCGCCCAGCCATCGGCTTAGCCTTAGAATGGGACATCATGTCGACTTTCGTTATTATTGGAAGAGACGGCGCGTTGCCCACATCCAAGGAACTGTCGACTTTGAGAGCCGCGGCAAACACTAATCAACTTAAGCGCCCAAAAAGGGGATTGACTATGACCACGCTGCCGAAAATTTCACTTTCGAAATTGAGAGACGATGCAACGCGACGTGACGAGCGCCAGCGCCTGCAAATGGCATGCCAGGAATACGGGTTCTTCTACCTTGTCGAGCACGGCATCCCCGGGGAACAGATCGCGCAAGCCATTGAGGCTTCCCGGCGATTCTTCGCATTGCCACAGTCGGTTAAGGAACGCTACGGGCACGCCTTTCAGGACGTGTACCCCACTGCCGCCCGTGGATACAGTCCTTTACACGGCGAAATGCTACATCCTGAGGCCGGCTTCGATCCAAAGGAGGTATTCGACCTCGGAATTGAGAACGAAGGCGACCGGCGTCCGTTCTCCGGCCGCACGCGCCTTCCGGATGAAGCCTTGGCTCCTGGCTTCGCAAGAAACCTGCTTGCTTTGCAGGCTACCGTGCTCGCCGGGATTGTCCCCCAGATCGGGGATGCGCTGGCGGACCTGATAGGTATGGAAGAGGCATGGTTCCAACGCCATTTCAGCACGCCGACGCTTGGGCAACGCGTGATACGGTATCCAGCTCGCGGCGGCACTTGCGCAAAGCACACGGATCATGGCTTCTTCACGCTGCTGCTGCAAGAGGAACTCCCCCTGCGTTCCTTGCAGGTGTGGTTCCGCGGTCGATGGATGCCGGTGCCGAGCCTGCCCGATAGTCTCGTAGTCAATCTGGGCGACCTCCTTCAGGTCTTGAGCGACGGCCGCTTCAAGAGTACGCCCCACCAGGTCGTGCATAGTGGTCCGACTGATCGAATTTCGCTGCCCTTCTTTATTTATCCCGAGATCGACGCTCGCCTGACTTCGCGACAAGGGCAGCAAGTTAGTGTTGTAGAAATGATGCTGCGCAACGTTGAGTCAATATGGGTGACTGGGAATGGCGCCGGACGCGCGCGCGAACTGCAATGATTGTCTGCTTTTCTAAAGCATGCGCAATTATGGCGCCGACGCGGTGCAGATCTCCGTGGTAAGCTGGAAGAACTCTCGCATCCGCTAGATTGTCCCGCCGTCGCGCGTGTAGCGCGGCGGTCGGAAGCCCGCTTCGGGATGAATGCACCTATGGTGTCAGATTGTTTGCATCGTGTGGTCGCAGGGAAAGATCGCACTAGATCTGCACCGCTGTCGCAAACGTGCTGCGGGAAAACCTGAGGGAACTTGATCCCATGATAACGCTCGCCCAACTCGCGCTTGACGTATCGCGAACCGAGCTCCCGGGAACCAGTTCCAGCGCGACCACGACGCCGTCACAGGCGGAAAGATCTTATAACACCCGGCGGTCGCGTGCTGCACGTCTTGCGGGCCGGTGGCAGTTATCGCAAGCCGTCAACCTTTCAGGCCGAACACCTCGCGCCCTGGAGCCCATTCTCAGCCGGAGCCCGCCCCTCATGGAGATTCGTCTCGCAGGCACTGCCGACCGCGATGCATGGCGGTCCCTTTGGTACGCATATTGCGCCGACCAAGGTCTCAATTCATCAGAACAGGCGACAGATAGGATCTGGCGGCGCATCGAGCGCCCAGACGAACCGATTAACGCGCTGATCGCGGTCTCAGCAACTGGCGTTACCATAGGTTTTGCTACCTTTGTCATTCACCCGTATACTCTTAGCGATCGTCCGGTCTGTTTTCTCGCAGATCTCTATGTCGACGAGTCTTCGCGGCGCCAGGGGATTGGCCAAGCCATGCTCACGAATCTGGCCTCCTACGGTCGCGACCAAGGCTGGCTGAGAATCTATTGGAATACGGACAGATCAAATTATCATGCGCGGGCGCTCTATGACAAGATCGGTAAATTGAGTCCATACCTTACCTACTACTATGACCTGTAGACTTGCTCTGAGGTCGTAACGAAAGCGCATTGACCTGCCCCAGTCTTTTAAACAGTGGCGAGTAGACTAGAGGTGCAGCCATTTATGTTGCGCACATGGGCTTGCAGCGGAATGTATTTTCGGCGCGATGATCCATTGATCAGGCAAGGACCGTGTTCGAGGTAAACTCCGTGCGGTGGTCTGCGACGATCATGCCGGGCTTGCCGCGCTGGGCGATCAGGTCGTCAGTTCGCGAGCAACGCGGCGACCAGAGATCTGTGTCCGGAATCGCGTAAGGCATTCGCGCGTCACGTCGTCGACGAGTTGATCGGCCGCAGGAGAACTGGTCGTACAGCGACCAGCGTGCGTTCGGCTTCGCCTCGACACGGATCGGCCCCGCATGCCGACCGCCGCTCGCCGTCCGCACTTCAACAAGGTAGGCGACATCTCGTCGACCGGCAAGATCTATTCCGGACGTCCGCGCTGTCGTTATGACAAGCCATATTCTAATTTAGATCTCAAAAATCTTCCGGGGAGCAGTGGTCAGTACCTCGACGCCGGAGTCTGTGACACGGAACGTTTCGCTGATGACGTATCCAAAATCCTCCTCGATCCAATTACCTAACATCAGGTGAAAGGTCATGTTTGGTAGCAACTCTGTCATATCGCCATCCTTAAGGCTTGCGGTCGGCTCCAACCAACCAATGCCGTGTGCATAGCCGCAACGCGTCTCCTTTTTGAGGCCCCGCTTCTCGATGCTGCGATTGAAGGCGTTGGCAACATCGCTGCAAGTCGCTCCTGGCCGTATCGCATCAAGAGCGACCTCAAGGCCGGCGACTTGGATCTCATGCACGCGACGTAGACGATCGGAGGGTGAGCCGATCGTGTAAGTGCGCATAAGCCCAGCACAGTAACCATATCGCGCACCGCCGATTTCGAGATTCACCTGCGATCCATAGCGAAAAACGTCCTCGCTCCACGGAATGTGGCACGTTCCCGTTCGCGGTGATGAACACAAACTTATTCCCTCGATCCCGCTTCCTGGCTTACCGTTTGCGCCGCGCACCAACGTTGCCACAATTTCCGCGCACGCGTCTGCTTCACGCACCCCGGGGCGTATTACCTCAGCAGCGCGTCGAATCGCGGCGTCTGAGATTGCCGCCGCCTCCCGCATTACAGCTATCTCGAGATCTGACTTGATGAGCCTTTTCCAAGTGACCGCCTTAGTAGCATCGACGATCGTGGCACCAGGCAGGCGCATCCTAAACTTTTTCGCCGATTGCGATGGAAGGCAGCATAGCTCGATTCCTATGCCTCGACTCGCGAGGCCGACGTCCTCCAAGTAATCGACTACCGCGTCATAGCCATCCTTGTCAGGATTTCCAATATACGCTTCGGGGTATGCGACGATTTTGTCGCGCTCCATAAAACATTGATGAATGGCTGCCGGCGCATCACAGCGGCGCAGAATGAACGTCGGTTCCTCTTCTCGTATCGAAACCACAACGGCCTGAGGAACATAGGCTGATAGCGCGGTGTACCCCGTGAGATAGGTAATGTTATGTTGGTCGGAAACGACGAGCGCGTCGATATCGCACCGACCCATTTCGAACTTCACCGAGCCGAGCCGGCGAAGGTATTCACTTCTAGGGAATGCCTGGGGTCCCTTGGATATATTCATAAGTTTGAACTCCAGCTATGCTTTTGACAACAAGGCGAGCTATTGCGGGTAAGAGTTCTTATGCTGGCGACGGATCACCTCTCAGTTGGGGGGGAGTCGTGGGGCTGCAGATCGCTCCTGTTCGCCCGACGGCGGTGTGATAGACCAAGCGATTAAGTCGACAGCTCGTTGGAGTATCGCTTCGGTCTGAGCAAGGCTGGGTGAAACGGCGACGACATGTCCTATCCAGTCTCGAAAATCGCCTTTCCTGAAGATCGGCGCGTTGGGTTCAACATACAATTTGATTTCAGCGACACCTGGTACCGCGATCGCCTGACTGCCGCCATCGATCCAATCGAGGGTGCCGTCGCAATCAGCAACTAGGAACCGCGCGGCTGCGGTCTGCAAATGCCTTCTGCGCAAATCCCATTCCTCGCCGACGACAAGCTTGATGTGCTCGGTGACCAGATCGACACCGCTCGCCAGTTGGACCAGTTCAGGCTCAAGCGCACCAGCAAGACGCGGATTCACTTCGATTACAACCGGGCCATGATTAGTCAACCGGAGCTCGATGTTCGTTGGCCCCCAATTAAGGCCAAGAGCTTGCAAGCACCTCAGCGAAACATCAACGATACGGTCATGATCGTCTTCCGCAAGCGGGGCCGGGAAGGTCGTTTCACGGAAGACGAAATGCGGTGGGGGGCCGAAATCAACGGCGACAATCCCAATAACCTCATTGCCCATTATCTCCACGCTATAAAAAGGGCCGCGCGCGAATTCCTCAACCAATATCCTCGGCGAAGACGGCCAGATGTGCTTCCCACCCAACAGATAGGTCGTGTGGTCAGCTAACTCATCGGCGTTGCGGCACAATCGGACACCGATGCTACCGCTGCCGATTGCCGGCTTAACAATTACGGGAAAGCCGATCTCCGCGACAGCGCTTTCTACTTCTGCCACATTCAGCGCCATGCGATAAGCGGGTATCGGAACTCCGGCTTCCGCAAGTAGCTGGCGCTGAGAGAATTTGTCACAGCATCGTTCAATCAATTCGGGGTTGGGTCCCGGTAAGTCGAAATGCCGACATAGTTTGCCAACGGTTGCATAGACCGACTCGTCGATGCCCGAGAAGCCCGTGATACCAGCGATGTCATTGGTCTCACGCAGCCTGGAACATTCGCGAATCAAGGTATCAAGATTGGTTGTATCGACACGGATTGCCTCGCTTCTTTCCGCCGCAAGATACTCGTACTGTGTTGGATCAACTGATAGTGTAATTGGATGAAAGCCAAGACGCCGGGCCGCGTGGATGTATCGTATTCCATTACCTCTTGCATGGCCTTCAACCAGGATGAGAGCTTTCCTTGACATTGGCTGTTCTCCACTCTGCGTTTTTGTCGATAGGTCGTTTTGCCATCGTGGACCTCAGACTTAAAGACAACGATCCAAGGCCAAACATTCCGTGAAATTGGTCGCCTCTACCCGCAGCCGCTGGCTGAAGCTGAAGTTGCCTTTGGCGCAGCAAAATCGTCTTCCCAGATCTGGGCAGAACCGATTGGGCTTGATGGCAACTGACCGAATAGTGGCCGAGTGGGATAATGCACTGTATC
This sequence comes from Mesorhizobium sp. M7A.F.Ca.CA.002.04.1.1, assembly GCF_004022805.1. Taxonomy (NCBI): domain Bacteria; kingdom Pseudomonadati; phylum Pseudomonadota; class Alphaproteobacteria; order Hyphomicrobiales; family Phyllobacteriaceae; genus Mesorhizobium; species Mesorhizobium sp. M7A.F.Ca.CA.002.04.1.1. The sequence continues at coordinate 21,517 of NZ_RZPL01000001.1, forward strand.
GCGTACCAGAGTACTGGGGACGAGTACGCCCTTGACCGGGACCCGGCGCCACGAGCTGTCACCGAAAGGCCCTACTAGGGAGTGAGTTTTAGCGCGTTATCGCCGGGAGAGCCCTCGCGAATCGAGAACGTTATCCTTCCATCGTCGTCTATTGCACCCTCGTAGAACATGTGGTCGCAGATAGAATTATCCCGGTGGAAAGTCAGCACTCGCGGCTTGATCTCCACCATCTGATGCTCCTCGATGTATGCGGAGGAGCAAACGATTATTTCGTCCCCGACCTGACAGGTGCGAGCAGCGGCTCCGTTCAGCACGCAGCAACGAGAACCCCGCTCTCCATAAATCACGTAAGTGCTGATTCGAGCGCCCGATGATTTATTCCAGATTTCAACGAATTCCATTGGAAGGATGCCGGCTTCGTCGCAGTGATCTGGATCCAAAGTTATTGAGCCCCGGTAGTTCAAATTCGCGTCGGTCACAGTTATTCCATGAAGCTTGGCGGCAACAAATTTTCTCATCTACATTTCCTCTCGGCGGTGGGACACTGCGTCGACAAGCGATTGCTGTGTCTTGGTTTCAGGATGGATGGATGGACGTTCTGCGATTTGTCGTATTGTGGTTCTTAGGACAAAATTGATTACTCTGGCGTGGCCAGCACGAGACAGTCAGGCGAAGGCTGGTTGTGGTGGGCGGAGGCATTGCCGGCCGGCTGTCCCCCATTGGTAATGCCATCCGATACAGTTCCGACATGTTCCGTTCCTTTAATTAGTTGTGATTTCAGGTGACTGTGCCAATCGGCCCGTTCAACTGGATCGCACACAAAGTTGCAAACCTCGTGCCAAACTGGCTAATCAGGCCGGAAACAGAAATGCGTGATCTCTTTCAGCTATTTAGGTGAGCAGACCACGGATCGGATCAAGAAGGCACGTCGCGGACGCGACAAAATGTTGAGTGTAGGACGGGTTGAGGTGGCGCCCTTCTGCTGGTGGTCGTGCGGCCGATCTGGGCATCGTTGACTTCTGGCGGCGGGGATGTCGAGGACGCTCGGGTATTGGCTGTTCGGATCTTAGACGCGTGCAGCCTCATGCCTCGAATGCGGCCGTTTTACTTGTCCCAGTCGAGGCCTGCCTAAATGTTTGATCTCAGGTTTTGATGGGGCATCCTTATCTTCCGAATCAAAGGATGCACTATGGGCCAGGTTCTTCATGGGAGCGCCACGACGACAGAGGCGGTCCGTCGGGCGCCCGCTGATCAAGGGTTTGTTTTCAGCGATGGGATGGTCGCGGGGCTTACGCTCCTAAGGACGACCTTAAGAGCCCAGCCTCGCTACCGTGCCATGATCGCGCAAGGCGGCCCTCGCCGGAGGCGTACCCGAGGATCGCCCCTGACCAACAAGGAAAAGCCGGATCGACGCGGTCATGTATCCTCTAAGAGTTGTCATGACGCTTACCTCCTTCAGGTTGTGTGCGTCAAGTTCTGCAAAATGGGGCGGCCACGATGCTGGTCATGCGGCTTGGCGTAGAGCGAGCTTCTTGTGCTCGCGCAGATCGTCCATGTTGATGTAGCGGTTGGCCTCCATCCAGTTCTCGTTGGTCTCGCAGCCAGCGCCCTGACGAGGCGCAGGCAGCTTTCATTGGGGAAGATGCGCATGACATTGGTGCGCCGGCGGATTTCCTCATTGTGCCGTTCAAGCATGTTGGTGCTCTTGAGATGCTTGTGATGCTGGCGCGGCAGGCAAAAGAAGGTCAGCGTGCGCTCGATGGTCTCCTCCACCCAACTCGTCAGTCGCGGATAGCGGCCCGACCATTTGGACAGCCATGCGGCGAGATCGGCCTTGGCCTCGGCGAGATCGCGCCGGTCATTAGAGCCAGCGCAAGTCCTGCAGGCAGTCGGCGCCGTGCTTTCTCGGCAGGTGATCGAGCGCGTTCCTGAGGAAGTGGACGTAGCAGCGCTGCCAGGCGGCTTCGGGGATCACCTCGCCGATCGCCGCGACCAGGCCGGCATGATTGGCGGAGACAACCAGCTCGACGCCCTTGGGGCTGCGCGCCTTCAGCGCGACGAGGAAATCCCTCCAGGCCGAGCGGCTTTCGCGATTGGCCATCTCGACGGCCAGGATCTGGCGCCGGCCGTCCCAGTCGATGCCGACAGCGATCAGCACCGCCTGGCTCATGACGACGCCGGCCTCACGCACCTTCTCTTAGCGCGCATCGAGGATGAGGTAAGGAAACGGCTCTTGAAGGGGGCGCCTGGCAAAGGCAGCGAGGCTCTCGTCCAGCCGCTTGTTGATGGCCGAGATCGACGAGGCCGAGAACGCATGGCCGCACAGCTCTTCCGTGATCGCCTTGACCTTGCGGGTCGACACGCCCTGCACATACATCTCCGCAAGCGTCGCCACCAAGGCCCGCTCCGAACGCTGGTAACGCTCGAGAAGCTCGGTCGAGAAGCGGCCGGCCCGGTCCTGCGGAACCCGCAGCTCAAGCTTGCCGACCCGCGTGACAAGGGTGCGGCCGTAATAACCCGAGCGGTAGCCGAGCCGCTCAGGTGTGCGCTCGCTCTTCGAAGCCCCCAGCGCCTCGTCCATCTCGGCCTCGAGTACCTCCTGCATCACCGCACGGATCACTTCGTGAAGTCCGTCCGGGTCCGAAAGCAGAATGTCTTTGATGGCAGCGCTGCCGGTCTTACTTTCAATCTTGGTCATGGTGGCGTTCCTTCGCGGGAATCGGTGACGTGAACAATCACCAGCCTGCCATGACCGCCCTCTCTCAGCGAATTTGCAGAACTGTCAGCACACACCCTCCTTCATCACAAACCCAACCGAACAACTGGGCAGGTGTTCCAAAAAACGCCGAGTTCCAATAAGGACTCAGGTCCTGGTCCGCTATTGTCACCCCTTCCAAGTCGATGTGTTCGTCACAAATCTTGCGCAATTGAGAAAGGTCGCCCGGGCGTACAACTCTGATTTCCACAGTATTCTCCTGCTTCTCGTTCCGGCACACGTCAGGGGATTTGCTTGCGCAGTTGCCTGATGTGGCAGGTGAGCCAGCCCGCATATTGGCCGTCGTATTGTGGGCCGCGACGCTCACATGTGCGCACCCGATGAAGTGTAGATGTGTTTGTTTCAGGCAATGAGGCGCGTCTTGTGAGCACCGCCACGGTGGACCTGAAATCGCCTCACAGACGCTTGCCCACTGAACACGTCCCCGCCATGACCGGGGACGTGTTAAGGCACATTGCCTTCAGCCTCTGCAGAGGTCAGCGGTCTTGCTGCCGTCCGCAGGTTGTCTTTGCCGTAGCCGTATTTGCCGAATACTGCCATCATTTCGCCAGAGCCAACATAGTCCTGCATACGGCATTGAACGCGTCGACCGCAGCCTGCTCGTTGAGCTCGAAGGCGATAGCAGGATAGTTGGCTGGCGCGATGAACGAATCGGCCAGCTCAAGGCTGTGGTCCTTCTTAACAAGTCCAGTCGCTGTAAAGTAGTCGAGGGCACCGGCGGCGGCGCGACAGCCTGTCCGCCGGCGGTCCGGCGACCTGCATGATTTTGTCGTCGGCGATGCCTGACTTTTTCGCGTCCTGGACCGCGGTGTAGCCTGTATCACTGACGAAGGTGAGTCCCTTGTCACGCACATCCTCATAAGAATGCAGCCCTTCCGGGTTGCCCTTAGGCACCAGCAGTGCGCCTCTCTCCGTAGCGATCGGTTCGCTGAACAGCACGTTGCGGCAGCGCTCCGGCTTGATCCACATGCCGGCCGTGATGAAGTCGAAGCGGCTAGCCTGCAGGCCGGGGACAAGTGAGCCCCATTCGGTTACGACCGGCTCGATTCTATTCTCGTGTTTTTGCGCGACGCACGCAAATGCCAGACAATCCGATCCCCAAATTAATTCCCAGCACCGCAGGTTATTTGGTGTCCGCTTTTTCAACGAGACGCTCCATGAGCGTGCTGTAGGCGACAAAACCGGTGTGAGACCAGAAGGTCTTGCGGCCAGGATTGGTCTCCAGCACGTCGAGGAAAATCCTTGATTTGTTGTGGAAACGAGACCGAATAAGCAGCTCAAGGGTCCTGCAGCCAATCTCCGAACGTCGGTGTTGGCAGCTGACGTAGAATTGCCTCAAAAAGACGCGTTGCCCACTCGGCTCCGCATTGTCTGGCTCCAAACGATGAGTGGCGAGGCCCACAATCTCGCCGTTCTGGCTGAAGAGGTCGACCATCCAAATTTCGCGATTCACCAACTGAATAAACCGCTCCTTGAGTTCTGAAACCGTCATCGGGGTTTCGATGCTTCTCGGCCTCGATCAACTCGCGGTTCAACATTGCCAACTTGTCGAAATCTTCGGCGGCAGCTCTGCGAATCTCAATTGTCTCTGAAGCACTGTGATCCTCTCCTGACCCATGCGACCCACGCAGCGGGCTAGGCAATGCGCTCCTACATGTCCGTGGTGGGTAAAGCCCGTCCGCAGCCAAAAATCCTATGATTAGAGTTGTTCTCGATGACCTCCGATACGGATTCTCTCGCCGGGCTTATTTCGATTTGGTCGAGGTCATTGAATCCTGCATCGCCCGACAGCCGCGCCGTCGGTAGGGATCAGCAAGCGTTCAATTTCCAGATGGTGGCTGCGAGAGGCGGATACCAACGTTTCTCGTCTGAACGTAGCCGTCCAGCGCTTCCTGACCCTTCTCCCTGCCGTAGCCGGACTGGTTTATCCCACCGAACGGTGTTTCCACCCCGCCCACATACCACCCATTCACGTACACTTGACCGGCCCAAAGGCGGTCGGCGGTCCAGAGGGCCCGGTCAATATCCCGCGTGAACACGCCCGCTGCCAGACCGTGAACGGTGTCGTTCGCGAGATTGACGGCCATTCCCGGATTATCGAACGTGGTAACGGCAAGAACAGGACCGAATACTTCTTGCTGGAAGAGATTGCTGTCTCGCGCGACATCGGCAAACACCGTGGCCGCCATAAAGTAACCGCTCCGCTCCGAAAGCGCAGTCCCGCCGGTTACGAGTCGCGCGCCCTGCGAGAGGGCCGTCTGGCAGGCCCGCTCAACTCCTTGTCGTTGGTTTCGGGAGATCAACGGGGTGATGTCGCAGTTTTCGCGTCCTGGACCGACCGACAGTCCTTCGACGCAGACCCTCACTCTTTCCACCAGTTTGTCTGCAATAGAACGTTCCACAATAAGACGTGTAAGGTTGTTGCAATTCTGGCCTGCATTCAGAAAGGTCCCGACGCGTACCGCTTCCACAACGCAGTCGAGGTCGGCATCGGAATACACAACTGCAGCCGACTTTCCGCCCAGTTCCATTATGCAGGGCACGATCCGATCCGCTGCCGTCTTGAGCACCGTCCGCCCAGTAGTAATCGAGCCCGTGAAGACGATGTGGCGAACGTCGGGATGTTCGATCAGCGCCTGGCCTGCCGTTTGGCCGTATCCAGTGAGCACGTTGACCGCTCCGGCAGGCAGCCCCGCTGTCTCACAGGCACGCGCAAGTTCAACTCCGGAAAGGGGAGCTAGTTCCGGCGACTTCACCACGACTGAGTTGCCGGTTGCGATGGCGCAGGCCAGCGAGCGGGCCGTCAGTTCAAGTGGACCATTCCACGGAACGATCTGGGCGGACACGCCGAAGGGACTTCTGACTGTGTAGTTGACCAGGTTGGCCCCGCGCGGGATCGAGCGCCCTTCAAGTTTGTCGGCCAAGCCACCATAGTATCGCAGGTATCTGATGGCGGTCTGAACCTCGCCATCGGCAAGTTCCAATGCCTTCCCCGTCTCCGCGCAGTTAATGGCTGCGATCTCGTCGAAACGCGCTTCAAGGGCGTCGGCAACGCGAAACAACATGCGACCGCGATCATACGGATGCATGTCTATCAGCACGCGGTCGCGAAAAACGCGGTGAGCAGCAGTAACGGCAAGCTCGATGTCTTGGGGTCCTGCTTCAGCTACGACAGCAATCGTTTCGGCGCTCGCCGGGTCATCGACCTCGATGCGTGTGCCGGACACAGAATCCCGCCACTCGCCATCGATATAATTTTTGACTACGTCGTTGCTGGCCATCCAGTCCTCTTTCTTATCGCTCGATTTTCTTCGAATTGGCGCAGCGACAGTGGTCGGCGCCGCAGGAAGAACGGCAACCGTGGTATCGGTCCGGCAGTGAAAGCCCTAGTCTGCCGTTCAGCCGCTCCGAGTTCGCCCACTGCCACATGCCACGGAACGGCCTTCCCGTTCCGTGACTGCGAGCGGCCCGATTTTGGACCTGCTAGTGGCCCGGTGCTTTGTCGGCTAGCGAGCCGCGCCTCCACCGTCGAGGGTAGTCGCTACTGCGCCAATGCTGTCGCGAATGATGGACAGACCACGCCGAAGGTCAGCCTCGGCGATGGTGAGGGCAGTCATGAACTTAAGCACCTCACCGTATGAGCCGGCGATCTCGATCACCAAGCCCCGACGAAAAGCCTCCTGGGAGACCAGACCTGGCAAGGAGTGGTGCTTCGGTGAAACGAGTCCGTACATCAGACCGCGGCCTCGCACGCTCAGGCCGAGGGTGGGGAATTCCTCGGTAATCGCGTTGAGTTCTTGGACCAAGATCGCAGACTTGCGAGCGATCTCATCCTCGAACTTGGAGTCGGACCAGTAAGCTTCGAGGGCCGCACGAGCAGTGACGAAAGCATAGTTGTTGCCTCTGAAGGTCCCGGTGTGTGCGCCCGGGGCCCAGACATCAAGTTCAGGCTTGATGAGAATAAGGGCCATTGGGGTTCCGATCGCCGACAAAGATTTGGACAGGGTAACGATGTCCGGCACAATTGCAGCCGCTTCGAAACTGAAGAAACTGCCCGCGCGACCGACCCCGGCCTGGATGTCATCGAGGATCATCAAGATTCCGTGCCGCGACGTTAGCTCGCGCAGCCGTTGCAGCCAAGTAACGCTCGCAGCATTGATGCCGCCTTCACCTTGGATCCCTTCCAGGATCACCGCGGCAGGTTTGTCGAGGCCACTGTTGGGGTCATTGAGAAGCTTTTCGAAGTAATCGATTGTGTCAACTGACGCCCCCAGGTAGCCTTCGTATGGCAACGATGTCACATGGGCGAGGGGAAACCCGGCAGCGGCCCGGTGCTCCTTGTTTCCCATCGCTGCCAATGCTCCAGCGCTTTCCCCATGGAACGAGTTGGTAAACGAGACGATGTTCGATCTCCCGGTCACCTGGCGAGCCAGTTTTAGACTCGCTTCGACCGCGTTCGTACCTGTGGGGCCGGGAAACTGTAATTTGTATGTCAGACCACGAGGCTTGAGAATGTATCGCTCGAAAGCTTCGATGAAGGCTTTCTTGGCCGTCGTGGCAAGGTCCAGCCCATGCACAATTCCGTCGCGCTCGATATAATCCAGCAGCGCCTTCTTGATGACGGGGTTGTTGTGCCCATAATTCAAAACGCCTGCACCGGCGAAAAAGTCGAGATATTCCCGACCGTCTGCAGCGATGAGAGTGGTCCCGACTCCGCGATCGAATAGGGCGGGGAAGGCGCGGACGTAGCTGCGCACCTCAGACTCCAGGCGATTGAAAACCGCGAGACCTGCATCCATTTCAGGTGCGAATTGCTTGCTCATAGGCGAACTCCTCAATCTGAAGCCTGCAAAGCCAGGCCTCTTCTGCTTTATGAAGTGGCGTGTAGGTGCCGTTGTGAGACAATAGCGCGCTACATTGGGCGCCTTGCGCAAATTCTGAGCGGCGGGATGCAGTAATTATGCGAAATTGCCGGCAGGTTGCATAAGGCCGGCGGTTTGTGTGGCTGCGGTGACGATTTTTCCCAACCACCTCAAGACGGCTGCATTTGATGCAGCAACCGGGGCAGGCGAACCTAGCGCTCGATTCCCTATACACAGATGAGACTCTTGGCAGCGTGAGCCAACGAATGGAAGCCGAAGCGCGGAAATAGAGGTCCCCCCTATCATCATCGTCCAGTCGGCTTAGCGTTTAAGTTCCGAGACGTTTCCTCGGCCGAACTGGGCGCAAGGCCTCGGCTTTTGACCGTCGGCTGCCATTGTCAGTTGGGCGATGGTGGACAGCACTCTTCGGCCAATGGCTATAACTGACGTCGAGGACGATAGCCGACTTTGGTCCCATGCCTGGCCTGATCGTTTGGGCTTCCGTCTGCGCGGGGTTGAGGCTACAGTCGAGTGCATATCGCAGTTTTTCTGCGCAAATTGCAGCTATTCCGGAGAATGACCATGGAATTGGATCGGATAGATCTGAAAATCTTAAGCGCTGTTCAGCGCAACAATCGCCAAACAACGGAAGAATTGGGCCAACTGGCCGGTATATCGCCCACGGCCTGTCAGCGGCGATTGAAGCAGTTGCGACAAATTGGCGTAATTGAGGCTGATGTTGCAATCGTGTCGCCTGAGGCGGTGGGCAGGTCCCTGATGATGCTGGTCTTGGTCGACATTGAGCGCTATCGTTCCGACGTCATCGATCGCTTCAAGCAGTCTCTACAGAAGGCGCCTGAAGTAATGAGCGCGTATGCGGTCACCGGTAACGCCGATTTCGTTCTCCTTCTCTCCGTGCGTGACTTGGCAGAGTACGACGCATTCTCGAGGCGTTTCTTCTTTGATAGCCCGGCTGTTAGAAATTACAGCACGATGATTGTGATGGATCGCACGAAGGTAACCTTGGCGGTGCCAATCGATGTATAGAACGCGCAATCTTACGCGCATTCAACAACTGGTTGATCCGATTCACCGATGACTGGCGCAAGGGTCAGCCGCCTTGCCCGCCGGCCATGATTGGGACGGGAGTTTTCGTACCGCTAAAGCGGCGATGGAGCGCAAGGCGAAGCATCATTCTGCTCCTTACAACGGCCTCGTCAGCGCGATGCTGCAAAAGCACTTCTGGACCTACCGGGCTGCATTCTGATGTATCTCGCGATAGGTTTGTCCCCTTCAGTCGCGATGCGCTTTGTCCACTTAAGTCACGACGCTCCGGCATCGCCTTCAGCCCTGATGGACTGCTGGCAAGGTCATGTTTAAACGTTCCGCCCCGTTGGGAGGCCGCCATAATGCGAATCTCTTAAGAATGCGCTGATTTCCTGCGTCCTGCAAGATAATTGCGCGTTTTTGCTTGCTCGCCGTCTGCTAGATTTTTGCCCGACTCAGACATTTGCGAGTTTGCGTGGTTTTCGATTATATCGTCGTGGGTGGTGGCTCCTCTGGATGCGTGATGGCGAGCAGGCTCTCCGCCTATGGCGCTCGCGTGCTGCTCATTGAAGCTGGCCCTGATACGCCGCCGAATGCCATTCCTGACGACATCCAGGATGGCGACCCAACGCGTGCTTACCTTAATCCCGGTTATCGATGGCAGTCACTCCACGCGACAACGGTGCGAGGTGGCCGCAAGCCTGTCCATTACGAACAGGCGCGCGTCATGGGTGGCGGCTCCAGCATCAATGCCCAAGTCGCCAACCGCGGCGGGCCCGGAGATTACGATGAGTGGGCCTCAAGCGGTGCAACGGGCTGGGGTTGGGAAGACGTGCTGCCCTACTTCCGTCGTCTAGAATGCGATTTGGATTTCGGCGGGGAATTTCATGGCACGAACGGCCCCTTGCCAATCAAACGTGTGCGCCAATCAGACTGGTCGGGCTTCATCCGGGCAATCTCCGATGCTTACGATGCTTTGGGGCTTCATTTCAGGCCAGACTTCAATGGTGCATTCGGTGATGGCTATTCAGTTGTCCCATTGACCAACCGCAATGGTCATCGGGTCTCCTCCGCGATGGCGTACTTACCCGAAACCGTCCGCTCTCGCCGCAATCTAACGATTTTATCCGAAACGACAGTTGCGCGGCTGACCTTTTTGGGAACAACGGTAACGGGGGTCGAGACGGAGAACAAATCGGGCGTGCAATCGTATAGCGCTTCTTGCGTTATCCTGTGCGCAGGAGCACTCCATTCACCCGCCATATTGATGCGCTCCGGGATCGGCCCCGCGAAGGAATTAGTACAATTCGGAATCCCTATCGTTGCAGATTTGAAAGGTGTGGGCCAGAATCTTCAGGAACACCCCACGATTTGCGTTTCGGCCTATTTGAAGCCGGCCGATCGCTTGTCACCCGGCGTGAGCGAATATATTCAGATGCACGCCCGCTACTCGTCGGGTTACGAAGGCTGCCCGTCGACCGATATGGCAATATCGACTGTTGCCAAATCATCCTGGCACCCGCTGGGGAGGCGCCTCGGCACTCTCGCCGTGTGGGTCAATCGCAGCTACTCGACGGGAACTGTGGCGCTCAAGGGTAGTTCGCATAAAATAGAGCCGGAGGTCGATTTCAACTGGTTGAGCGACAAGCGGGACGCCGAGCGCCTCAAGCAGGGCTTTCGCTTCATAGTCCGCCTGCTGCAGCAAGATTCGCTGTCCTCTGTGGCGCTGGACCCGTTTCCGTCAGCGTTGAATGCGCGAGCGAAGCTGGTGAGCAAGGTCACAAGCACAAACTATGCACTCACGTCATTTCTGGCGCTGCTCATGGACGCGTCGCCGCGGCTGCGCCGTGGGCTGATTAGGCGCGTCATAACGGATGGGGATAGCATTTCCGATCTCGTCAACGACGAGAAACATCTGGATCGGTATATTCGCCAGAACGTCATCCCAAGTTGGCATCCGACGTCGACCTGCAGGATGGGGGCAGCCGCGGATCCTGGCGCTGTGACCGATCCGTCGGGACGCGTTCATGGTATTTTGGGTTTGAGGATCGCCGACGCTTCCGTCATGCCATTTTGCCCTCGGGCGAACACAAACATTCCGACGATTATGGTGGCTGAGAAATTGGCCGACACAACCTTGAGAGACGGCAGACGGAGCTAGGCCAGGCGGCATGTACATTCTGCCGGAGCGCTGCCGCAATGTGGTGTTCACCGAGCCGCTTGCTAAGTTCACCGAAGCCCTGCTCATGCCGAATGGCAATCCCAAAAGACCAGCACTCCTTTGACGATATTCGTGATAAGGGCCTAACGCTGGTCACCACCGCCGGTTCCGACACGGTCACGACCGCCAAAGACGCGGGCATTCCGGAGGATCGTGTCATGCAGGTCGCCGGCCAGGCCGAATTCTTGCAGGCAGTGAAGGTCGGCCGCGCGGCGGCGGGGTCGCTAAACTACTTCACGGTAAGGAGCTCGCTGACAAGGTCGACAGCGTTGAAATGGCAGATCCGTTCACCCCGCCGGCTGGGAAGGCCGGCTACCCAAGTCTCGCCTTCCTGCCCAATCAGCAGGCGGTCGATGCCTTCAACGAGGTATTGAATACTTATATCGGCTCCGACCAAATGATGCAGTCGGTCAAAATACGGCTACACCAAAATCAATCTGCCGGACGGCACCAAGACCGGCGACCTGTGCAAGGGTTGAAATCTTGCGGGGAATGCCACCCATGCACCTAAAAGGCTCCCGGCCGCAGTGGCTGGGCGACGACAGAGCAAAGTGACAAGACGCGAGGCTCCGGGGTGCCGATTTCCGGTATTCAGACGAGATAGTTCGGCAACGTGGCATGTGAGGCTGCTACGCTCAGGAGTGAGCAATGGCAGTCCATCTCGCATGTCGCAATGCCGACCTGATGCCCCTCCTTTTGCCGAGGAACCGATGATCACCAAGCATCGCGTATCGGTTGATGGTGTCGAGACATCGTACTGCGAGAACGGAGCTGGTAGGCCGATTGTTTTCCTGCAGGGGGCGGGCTTCCGTGCAGAGGCTAAGAGTTCCTTTGTTCGGCAGCTGAACGGGCTATCCGATCAATTTACGGTAGTAGCGATTGATCAACTCCATTTTGGGGGAACGGATTATCCTGCTGACTGCAAATACATTAACCGGCTCGGTCGTGTGAATCATGTAATTAGCTTCCTCCAACAACTGGGTTTGAAGCAGATCACGCTAGTCGGCCATTCAGAAGGATCATTCGTCGACGCGCGGGTCGCGATCGTGCGTCCCGATCTTGTTTCTAAGCTTGTCCTGCTGACCGCTAACTCCGTGTCGCCGGCGTTCGGAGATGACCGTGACGAAGCTTGGCTGGAGGCCTGCCGGCAGGCTTACGGCTGTTCCGGCCCGATGCCGAGCGAAGAGGAATACATCACCGCACGGCGGAAAAGCTGCCGCGCCCACGGGCAGGATGTGGAATGCGCCGAGCGAGAAGCCTATCGGCGGGCCGCGGCGCGGGGGCAATGGGGGATCTGGCAGAGATTGCCGGGAGACGAGACAAA
>NZ_RZPL01000200.1:0-8201 GCF_004022805.1 Mesorhizobium sp. M7A.F.Ca.CA.002.04.1.1
CGCCAGACTCGTCCCAAGCGAAACGATAAGCTATTTTCTGCATTTCAACCTCCTACAGCTACTAAAGCGAAAACTAATATTCGCCGTGAGTTGCGGGGACGTTAAGGTTCCGGTTTCGCGTCCGTTAACATTTGCCAGACGAATGAAATAAAGGCCGGGTTGGTTGGTGCCACTGGGAGTTTTTAAGGCTGCGGCTACCTGTGCAGAGCGGGTTTCCCGGACGCCACAGTATCGAGGCTCCGCGACTTCAGAAACGAAATCGACGGCATCCTGCAAATTTGTCGAAAAACTTGGTACGCCCAAGGGGAATCGAACCCCTGTTCCCGCCGTGAGAGGGCGGTGTCCTGACCGCTAGACGATGGGCGCGTTCAAGAACCGGCGATATAGGCTGAGCGCTGGGAAAAAGCAACTGGGGTTAGGCCGCTTTCCCCGGTCGAGGAAAAGCCGGCCGTCAGCCTATCGTTTCGGTTCGATCAGATCCCAGAGATTGCCATGCAGATCGGCGAAAACCGCCACCGTGCCGTAGGGCTCGAAGCGCGGTGCTTCGCGGAATTCGACGCCCTTCTCCAGCATCGCCGCGTGGTCGCGGGCAAAGTCGTCGGTTTCCAGGAACAGGAAGACACGCCCGCCGGTCTGATCGCCGATACTTTTGCTTTGCGCCTCGTCGGAAGCCTCGGCCAGCAGCAGCCTGGCGCCCTGCCCGTTGGCCGGCGCCACTGTGACCCAGCGCTTGCCGCCGCCGAGATCGACATTTTCGACGAGCAGGAAACCCAGCCTCTCGACATACCAGGCAATCGCCTCGTCATAATTGGCGACGACCAGGGCGACCGTGGCGACGCGACGATGTTCGGCGAACCCGCTCATCCCCGAGGCTTGCTCATGGGCCTGCTGCCGTTCATCGTTGCGGCTCGGTCACTTGTTGCGGATCGCAAAGCGGCCGATCAGGCGTCGCTCAGTGATGTCGTAGACGAAGATCGTGCGGCTGCCGTCGGCAAGCTCGGCGTCGATCGAGACACGGTTGCCGGACAGCGACTGGCTGACCACCTTGGCCCCGACCGGCAGCACGATGTCGCCGCTGACCGGTTCGCCGGCGGGTGTCTGGATATCCCCGGCCAGCGGCGGGTTCGCCGGCGGTGCATTGCGCGCTTTGTAGACAAGGGCGCCGATCACCACCATAAGGGCGAGGAACAGCAGGCCGAGATTGATCCCGACGAAGCGGACGAGTTTCCTGCGCACCTTTTCGACCTCGGGGTCGAGCGGCTTATCCTGGTCTTCTTCGGCGATCGGGCTGGCCATGGCAAACAGTTCCGGAACGGTTTTTCAATGAGCGCTCATAACGAAGAGGCCCCTGAATTGATAGAGGCGGTACCGACCGTGCTGGTGGCGGATGCGGACGCGGCCGGTCAGCGCCTCGACCAGTGGCTGGCGGCAAGGCTTGGTCCGGACATGTCACGCAGCCGCGTGCAGATGCTGATCAGGCAGGGCGCGGTCTCGGTCGACGGCAAGCTGATCGATGAGACCAAGCGCAAGATGGCGCCGGGCGAAAGCGTGTCGGTTACCATGCCGGAGCCGGAGCCGGCGGAGCCGCAGGGCGAGAACATCGCACTCGATGTGCTTTATGAGGACGACGAGCTGATTGTCATCAACAAGCCGGCCGGGCTTGTCGTGCACCCCGGAGCGGGCAACTGGACCGGTACGCTGGTCAACGCGCTGATCCATCATTGCGGCGACAGCCTTTCCGGAATTGGCGGCGTGCGGCGGCCAGGCATCGTTCACCGCCTCGACAAGGAGACCAGCGGCGTCATGGTGGTCGCCAAGACTGACCGCGCCCACAAGTCACTCTCCGAGGCTTTCGCCGATCACGGCCTCACCGGCGATCTCGAACGTGCCTATCTGGCGCTGGTCTGGGGCATACCGCAGAGGCCGACCGGAAGGGTCGACGCGCCTCTCGGCCGCGCCGCCGACCGCGTGCGCCGTGCCGTGGTGCCGGAAGGACGCGACGACGCCCGCCATGCGGTCACCCACTTTGCCGTGCAGGAGCGCTTCGGCGAGAGCCAACAGGAGTTCGCCACCGCCAGCATGGTCGAATGCCGGCTGGAGACCGGCCGCACCCACCAGATCCGTGTCCACATGGCGCATATCGGTCATCCGGTGATCGGCGACCCCGATTATGGCCAGGCCTTCCGCACCAAGGCCAACCGGCTGCCGGAACCGCTGAAAAGCCAGGTCAAGGCATTTCCCCGGCAAGCTTTGCATGCCTGGCTCCTTGCATTTCGCCACCCCACTACCCATCTAACGATGAGGTTCGAGGCGCCGTTACCGAGGGACATGGAGGAACTCGTCGGCGGCTTCCGCAAACTCTGAACCCGTCACCGACAAGCCATCAAAAAACCTGACTGACATTGTTCACTTCACCGTGACACACTGTTTCGTGTTGAACAAATGCCTGTCTTTTCTGGTTTTGTTCCTGTATAAGATCCGATGTCGCGGGCGAGCCTTTTGGTGCTCGCGTCACATGCCCGCCGCGTTTCGGGGGCATCACTCCAATAGAGAGGGGGCGCTATCATGGCCCAGTCATTACCCAGTATCGTTTCCGGCGAAGGCGGCCTCAGCCGCTACCTGGAAGAAATCCGCCGCTTTCCCATGCTGCAGCCGCAGGAAGAGTACATGCTCGCCAAGCGTTATGCCGAGCATGAAGACACCTCCGCTGCGCACAAGCTCGTCACCAGCCACCTCAGGCTCGTCGCCAAGATCGCCATGGGCTATCGCGGCTATGGCCTGCCGATCGGCGAAGTGATCTCGGAAGGCAATGTCGGCCTGATGCAGGCCGTCAAGAAATTCGAACCCGAGCGCGGCTTCCGCCTCGCGACCTATGCCATGTGGTGGATCAAGGCCTCGATCCAGGAGTACATCCTGCGCTCGTGGAGCCTGGTCAAGATGGGCACGACCGCCAACCAGAAGCGCCTGTTCTTCAACCTGCGCAAGGTGAAGGGCAAGATCCAGGCGCTCGACGACGGCGACTTGAAGCCCGATCAGATCGCCGAGATCGCCACCAGGCTGAACGTTTCCGAAGCCGAAGTGGTGTCGATGAACCGCCGCCTGTCGGGCGATGCCTCGCTCAATGCCCCGATCCGGGCGAGCGAAGGTGAGTCCGGCGAGTGGCAGGACTGGCTGGTCGACGACCACGAAAGCCAGGAAGAGATGCTGATCGAGCAGGACGAGCTGGAAAACCGGCGCGGCATGCTGTCGGGCGCTCTTGCCGTGCTCAACGAGCGCGAGCGGCGCATCTTCGAGGCCCGTCGCCTCGCCGAGGAGCCGCTGACGCTGGAAGAGCTTTCGTCCGAATTCGACATCAGCCGCGAGCGCGTGCGCCAGATCGAGGTGCGCGCCTTCGAGAAGGTGCAGGATGCGGTCAAGGCCGCCGCCAAGCGCCAGACCCAGGCGCTGCGCACCATTGAGGCGCAGCCCGCAGCCTAAAGCCGGCTAAAGGCAACAAGATCTAAAGGCGGCGCCAGGAAACTGGCGCCGCTTTTTTCTTGTGTGGTTGGCGAAAGCGGAGGCGACCCGATCTCCCCTGCAAGGGGGAGATTGCAGCTTCGCCGGCAGCGATCTCTCAAAGCCCATCCAGCGGAAACTTTAGATACCGCCGGCCATTCGCTTCGGGTTCGGGCAGCCTCCCGCCATTCATGTTGACCTGCAGCGCATGCAGGATCAGCCGCGGCATCGGCAGCGTCCTGTCGCGCGCTTCGCGCAGGGCGACGAACTCGGCCTCGCTGCGGACGGCGGCAAGATGGGTGTTGGTCGCCTTCTGTATGGCGACCGTGCTTTCCCACAAGGGTTCGCGGCCGCCGGCCTGATAGTCATGACCGACGAACACCCGCGTCTCGTCCGGCAACGCCAGTATGTCCTGGATCGAGCGCCAGAGCCGCGCGGCACTGCCGCCGGGAAAGTCCGTCCTCGCTGTGCCGCTGTCGGGCATGAACAGCGTGTCGTGGACGAAGGCGGCATCGCCGATCACATAGGTGATCGACGCCAGCGTATGGCCGGGCGAGAACAGCACCTTGGCCGGAAGCGTGCCGACCGTGAAGGTTTCGCCTTCACCAAACAGCCTGTCCCACTGCGAACCGTCGGCGGGAAAATCCGGCCAGTTGTAGATCGCCTTCCACAAATTCTGGACGTCGACGACCCTGTCGCCGATCGCTGTCGGCGCTCCGGTCTTCTCCCTCAGATAGTGCGCCGCCGAGAAATGATCGGCGTGCGGATGGGTGTCGAGGATCCATTCGACGCTCAGCCCCTGCTCGCTGACGAAGTCGAGCAGGATATCGGCATTCGTCGTTGCCGTAGCACCGGATTTCTCGTCGAAATCGAGGATCGGATCGATGATGGCGCAGCGTTTCGTCGCCTGGTCGGCGACGACATACTGGATGGCCCCGGTCGGCTTGTCGTAGAAGCCGCTGACCTGCGGCCTGGCCAAAGCTACGTCCAATTCTGGCTTCCCCAACTCTCGGTCGTCAGGAATGATTTTCTCTGACGACACCCGAGAGGAGCATGGTTGTCCGCTCGGGTGAGCCAGTCAAGTATCATTTCGCTCGCGGCGACAGGAAAGCCAAAAACTGTTCCGAGGAGCGGTCAGGCAGAGGGCTGCTTGGTCTTCCGCAGATACGGCAGGATGGTCTCATAAGCGCCGAAGCGCCTGATCGCGTCCTCGTTGGAGACGGCAGCGGTGATGATGACGTCCTCGCCCTGCTTCCAGTTTGCCGGCGTCGCCACCTGATGCTTGGCGGTCAGCTGCATGGAATCGACCGCACGCAGGATCTCATCGAAGTTGCGGCCCGTGGTCATCGGGTAGGTCAGCACCAGCTTGATCTTCTTGTCCGGTCCGATGACATAGACCGAGCGCACCGTGGCATTGTCGGCCGGTGTGCGGCCTTCCGACGTCTCGCCGGCACCGCCCGGCAGCATGTCGTAGAGCTTGGCGACCTTGAGGTCCTTGTCGCCGATCAGCGGGTAGTTCACCGAATGGCCGGTCGCCGTCTTGATGTCGTCCTGCCACTTGCCGTGGCTTTCGACCGGATCGACCGAAATGCCGATGATCTTGACGTTGCGCTTCTTGAATTCGCCTTCGAGCCCCGCCATCGTGCCAAGCTCGGTCGTGCAGACCGGCGTGAAATTCTTGGGATGACTGAACAGGATCGCCCATCCGTCCCCGATCCAGTCGTGGAATTTGATCGTCCCTTGCGTGGTCTCGGCGGTAAAATCCGGCGCAATGTCGTTGATACGAAGGCTCATGGTACATCTCCCCTGTAAACGGAACCCGTCGGCAGCGAGGAACGACAAGCGGCAACCCATGCTGCCATCGAACTGCCCCGCCCGGGCATCGTTGCATCTTAGCGCAAAAATCGTGACTGCAAGACAATATGAAACTCTTGTCGGTGGCAGGCGAGCATTTTTATGCTGCCGAATGCTCGGCACGCGGATGAGAGCCTGTTGGGCTGGACAGGAGAGATCCTGCCTCAGCTCTTGTTGACCGCCATTGTCACAGTCAGGTCTTCCATGCGCTGTGCCAGCGCGCTGAGCGCGTTGGTCAGCACGCTATCGCTCTTGTCGGCCTTGGTCAGAGCCTCGTCGCGGGTCTTGCGCAAGGTCAGCACTTCGCTTTCCATGCCCTTGACGCGTTTCTGCAACTCCGAGAGTTCATCCATCACCATGATGCCGGCCATCACGGTCAGCCGCTGATCGCCAATCTCGCCGAACGAGTCCTTCAGGTGTGAAACATAGCGGTCGAAACGTTCGGCAAGATCGATCAGATGCTCTTCCTGGCCCTCGTCGCAGGCCATGCGATACTGCTTGCCGTCGATTGAAACCGTGACCTGTGCCATCGGGCCAGCTCCTATCTGTCCAACACGGCGCGGATGGTTTCCATGGCGGTCACCAAACGTCGCGAGACTTCCTTGTTGGCATCTTCCAGCCGTTCGGCGCGCGCTTCGGAATTGTCGAGTTCCTGCGCCAGCCGCGAGCGATCGGCGTTCATCCGCTGCACCTCGGCCTCGGCTTCGGAGTAGTCGCGTTCATGCTCGAGCTTGGCCGCGACGGCGTTTTCCAGCCCCTCGATGGCCTTGCCCAGCCTCGCGATGACTTCCTTGAGTGTGGCTTCCCCGGTCATGGCCTTCGTCCTGTGCCCTGCCCATCACCGAATCGTTCACGTTCAGAACGCGTTATCCCTGAAACATTAGGCACCGGGTGAAGGCAACGTCAACAAAGCTCTCGCGACTGTCCCCCGCTAACGCTAATGTAGGTCCGCCGCCGGCATCACAAGACCGGCAAATGTGCACCCGATTTGTTGACTAAAAGCCCGCGCCTGCTATGTGTCGCGCACCCTTTTCAAGGGCTCTCCCAAGCCCCCAAACCCCCACTTCTGGAGGAACCATGACGTCGCGTGAACAACATGACCGGATGGCCAATGCGATCCGCTTTCTCTCCATGGACGCCGTCGAGAAGGCAAACTCCGGCCATCCCGGCCTGCCCATGGGCTGCGCCGACATCGCCACGGTGCTGTTCACGAAGTTCCTGAAATATGATCCGAAGGCCCCCCATTGGCCCGACCGGGATCGCTTCATCCTGTCGGCCGGCCACGGTTCGATGCTGCTCTATTCGCTGCTGCACCTGACCGGCTACGAGGACATGACGATCGACCAGATCAAGCATTTCCGCCAGTTGGGCTCGAAGACCGCCGGCCATCCCGAATACGGCCATGCCACCGGCATAGAGACGACCACCGGCCCGCTCGGCCAGGGTCTCGCCAATTCGGTCGGCTTCGCGCTCGGCGAGCGCATCATGAACGCAGCCTTCGGCAACGACCTCGTCGACCATTACACCTACGTACTGGCCGGTGACGGCTGCCTGATGGAAGGTGTTTCCCAGGAAGCCATCGCGCTTGCCGGCCATCTCAAGCTCAACAAGCTGATCGTCTTCTGGGACAACAACAACATCTCGATCGACGGCCCGGTCTCGCTTGCCGACAACACCGACCAGGTCGCCCGCTTCCAGGCCTCGGGCTGGAACGCCAGCCACATCGACGGCACCGATCCGGAAGCCATCGCCTATGCCATCGAAGCCGCTCGTCACTCCGACAAGCCGACGATGATCGCCTGCAAGACGACCATCGGCTTCGGCGCTCCAACCAAGGCCGGCACCAACAAGGCGCACGGTTCGCCGCTCGGCGCCGACGAGATCGCCGGTGCGCGCAAATTCTTCAACTGGGACTCGCCGCCCTTCGAGATTCCGGCCGACATCCTTGACGCATGGCGCGCCGCCGGTAAAACCGGCGCCAAGCCGCGCACCGACTGGGAGGGACGTCTGGCCAAGGCCGAGCCCAAGTTGAAGGCCGAGTTCGAACGCCGCCTCGCCGGCAAGCTGCCGTCGAATTTCGACGCCGTCATCGCCGACTACAAGAAGAAGCTGTCGGCCGACAAGCCGAAGGTCGCCACCCGCAAATCCTCGGAAATGGCGCTGGAGGTCATCAACGGCGCCGTGCCGGAAACCATAAGCGGCTCCGCCGACCTGACCGGCTCCAACAACACCAAGACCAGCCAGACCAAGAACATTACGCCCGACGATTACGGCCAGCGTTATGTCCACTACGGCATTCGCGAACATGGCATGGCGGCCGCCATCAATGGCTTGACGCTGCATGGCGGCCTCATCGCCTATGGCGGCACCTTCCTGTGCTTCTCCGATTATGCCCGCCCGTCAATGCGTCTGGCTTCGCTGATGGGCATCCGCTCGATCTTCGTCATGACCCATGATTCCATCGGTCTGGGCGAAGACGGCCCGACCCACCAGCCGGTCGAGCATCTGGCGGCATTGCGCGCGATCCCCAACCACAATGTCTTCCGCCCGGCCGACGCGGTCGAAACCGCGGAATGCTGGCAGATCGCCCTGGAGTCGGAAAAGACGCCGTCGACCTTGGCGCTGACCCGCCAGAACCTGCCGACGGTGCGCACCGAATTCACGGCCAAGAACCTCAGCAGCCAGGGAGCCTATGAGCTGGCCGCCGCCAGCGGCGAGGCGGCGATAACGATCTTCGCCACCGGCTCCGAGGTCGAGATCGCACTTGGCGCGCGCGAGCTGTTGGAAAAGCACGGCCATCCGACCCGCGTCGTCTCGGTTCCCTGCTTCGAACTGTTCGACCAGCAGAGCGA
>NZ_RZPL01000201.1:0-8174 GCF_004022805.1 Mesorhizobium sp. M7A.F.Ca.CA.002.04.1.1
GCATAGACCTCGTGCCGGAGGCGCTTGCGGATCGCTATCTCTGGTTCATGCCCTGGCGGTACTGGCGGATCGGCAGCAAGCGCGGCAAAGCGCAGGAATGATGGCCGGGGAGAATAGCAGGTTTACGATCCGGTAGGGTTAACAACAGCCTGCACAAAGACTGCGCATTTGAGACAAAATCGAGACAAGAGACCCCGCTAAGCCGCTCGCGAACCCCCTTCTGGAGCGAGCAGAAAATGCGCAATTTCGACCGTCTTCCCTTCATCTTTGCCGGGATCCTGTTCCTGCTCGCCTGGCTGCTGGGATTTCCGCTGCGCGCGCAATCGGCGCCGCTGGGGGATTTGCAGTGCACGGTGATCGCCGATGCGGCGAGCGGCAAGACGCTTTACCAGGACGGAGTGTGCGACCAGCGGTTCAGCCCGGCCTCGACGTTCAAGGTGCCGCTGTCGCTGATCGGCTATGACAGCGGGATCCTGAGCGACGAGCATACGCCGGCGTGGGACTACAAGCCGGAGTTCAAGGCGGTGAAGCGGGACCAGAAGACCGTCGATCCGGTGATCTGGGAACGGGATTCGATCGTCTGGTTCTCCCGTGAAATCACCAGTCGGCTCGGGCCGGAAAAATTGGCTGGCTATGTCTCCAAATTCGGCTACGGCAATGCCGATGTTTCCGGCAATCCCGGCAAGAATGATGGTTTGACCCAATCCTGGATAAACTCCTCGCTCAAGATCACGCCGGTCGAGCAGGTCGATTTCCTGCGCAAGCTGCTGGCCCGCAAGCTGCCTGTCTCGGCCAGGGCCTACGACATGACATCAGCCATCATCCCGACCTTCCAGGCCGGAGGCTGGACGGTGCAGGGCAAGACCGGAAGCACCAGGCTGCGCAACGATGCCGACAAGGTTCAGGATAAGCGCTCGCTTGGGTGGTTCGTCGGCTGGGCGAACAAGGATGGCCGCCAGATCGTCTTTGCGCGCCTTGTCGTCGACACCGATCGGACCGATATGCCCAAAGGCCTCAAGACCCGAGCCGCGTTCCTGAAGGACCTGCCGCTGCTCATCAAATGAAGTCTGACATTTGAGCCGGGCTTTACGGCGGCGGAATCTGTCCATAAAAGACAGCCGCTGCCGGACGCATCCGGCCTACTCTTTGCATGTCGTAACCCCAAAACCGTCCACACACTTTTGGGCGACATGCATTTCAACCACCCGCGCTCGTTTGCGGGACTGGATAGGAGATATACATGCTGAATTCCGTTTCCCTGACATTTCCCGATGGCTCCGTCCGCGAATACGACGCGGCGATGACCGGTGCCGGCCTCGCCGAATCGATCTCGAAGTCGCTGGCCAAGAAGGCGGTCGCCTATGCGATCGACGGCACCGTCCGCGATCTCAGCGATCCGCTTGGCAAATCCGGCAAGGTCGAGATCGTCACCCGCGACGACCCGCGCGCACTCGAACTGATCCGTCACGACGCCGCACATGTGTTGGCGGAAGCCGTGCAGGAATTGTGGCCGGGAACGCAGGTGACCATCGGGCCGGTGATCGAGAACGGGTTTTACTACGACTTCGCCCGCAACGAGCCGTTCACGCCTGACGATTTTCCCGTGATCGAGAAGAAGATGCGCGAGATCATTTCGCGCAACAAGCCGTTCACCAAGGAAGTCTGGTCGCGCGACAAGGCGAAGAAAGTGTTTGCCGACAAGGGCGAACGCTACAAGCTGGAGCTGATCGACGCCATTCCCGAGGATCAGGATCTCAAGATCTACGCGCAGGGCGACTGGTTCGACCTTTGCCGTGGCCCGCACATGGCCTCGACGGGGCAGATCGGCAACGCCTTCAAACTGATGAAGGTGGCCGGCGCCTATTGGCGCGGCGATTCGAACAATCCGATGCTGACCCGCATCTACGGCACGGCCTGGGCTGATCAGGCGCAGCTCGAAGCCTATCAGACGATGCTGGAGGAGGCCGAGAAGCGCGACCACAGGAAGATCGGCCGCGAGATGGACCTGTTCCATTTCCAGGAAGAGGGGCCTGGCGTCGTCTTCTGGCACGCCAAGGGCTGGAAGATGTTCCAGAACCTGGTCAACTACATGCGCCGCCGCCTCGACGAGCAGGGCTATCAGGAGGTCAACGCGCCGCAGGTTCTCGACAAGAGCCTGTGGGAGACGTCAGGCCATTGGGGATGGTATCGCGACGCCATGTTCAAGGTGACGGTGGCCGGCGACGATACCGATGACGACCGGATCTTCGCTCTGAAGCCGATGAACTGCCCGGGCCATGTGCAGATTTTCAAGCATGGGTTGAAGTCTTATCGCGATCTGCCTGTCAAACTTGCAGAATTCGGCAACGTCCACCGTTACGAACCATCCGGCGCGCTGCACGGGCTGATGCGTGTGCGCGGTTTTACGCAAGACGATGCGCACATCTTCTGCACCGAAGAGCAGCTGGCGGCGGAATGCCTGCGCATCAACGATCTGATCCTGTCGACCTATGCTGATTTCGGTTTCGACGAAATCAGCGTCAAGCTGTCGACGCGGCCGGACAAACGCGTCGGTACCGACGAGGCGTGGGATCACGCCGAGGCGATCATGGGCGGCGTGCTGGAGACGATCAGGACACGGTCCGGCAATCGCATCAAGACCTCGATCAATCCGGGTGAGGGCGCCTTCTACGGGCCGAAATTCGAATATGTGCTGAAGGATGCCATCGGCCGCGAATGGCAGTGCGGCACGACGCAGGTCGATTTCAACCTGCCGGAGCGGTTTGGCGCCTTCTACATCGGCTCGGATTCCGAGAAGAAGCAGCCTGTCATGGTTCACCGCGCCATCTGTGGCTCGATGGAGCGCTTCCTCGGCATCCTGATCGAGAACTATTCCGGCCATTTCCCGCTGTGGTTCGCGCCGCTGCAGGTGGTGGTGGCGACGATCACGTCGGATGCCGACGACTATGCGACCGAGGTGGTGGCAAAGCTGAAGGCCGCTGGGCTGTTGGCGGAAGCGGATCTGCGCAACGAGAAGATCAACTACAAGGTCCGCGAGCACAGCCTGGCCAAGGTTCCGGTCATCCTCGTCTGCGGCAAGCGCGAAGCGGAAGAGCAGACGGTCAACATGCGCCGACTGGGCTCGCGCGACCAGGAATCGCTTGGCCTTGACCAGGCGATCGCGCAACTGACTGAGGAAGCCGTCACACCCGACCGCCGGCGCAAACGCGCGGCCTGATTGGCATGGTTTCGACCAAATGGCGGTGGAGCGATCCACCGCCATTTTCATATCCCTGTCACGCCGACCTTGTAACGAGCCCCTATGCTCAAGTTGAAATTGCGCGAACGACCCTTTCCCGAGCTTTCCTATGCCAATCCGCGCCAGCCGGCGCTGACGCGCTGGTTCATACATTCGGTCGAAGGCTTGTCGGGCCGCGACCGCTACACAGCACTTTATGATTTCTGGCGCCGCCAGATCGTGCCGACCGGCGAACGCGTGTTCAGCCGCATGCTCGACCTGATCGACGTGCGGGTGCGGACCGCTGATCAGTGGCCGCCCGCGCAATTGCCGGACACGCCGCTGGTGATCGTCGCCAATCATCCGTTCGGCATCGGTGACGGTATCGCCGTGCTGTCGCTGGCCGAGCAGCTCGGCCGTCCGTTCCGGGTGATGATCCACAAGGATCTGCTCAAGATCCGCGAGATGGAGCCTTATTCGCTGCCGATCGACTTTTCGGAGACCAAGGATGCGCTGAAGAACAACATGGCCGTGCGCCATGAAGCGGTGCGCCTGTTGAAAGAGGGCGTCACCATCGTGGTATTTCCGGCCGGCGGTGTCGCCACCGCGCCAAAGGGTTTTGGCCGGGCGCGCGATCTGCCGTGGAAGATGTTTCCGGCCCGCCTCGTCCAGGACGCCAGGGCGTCGGTCATCCCGATGCATTTTTCCGGGCAGAACGGCAGGCTGTTCCATCTTGTCAGCGGGCCGATGAACATGGCCGAGCGCGACGGCCGGGTGGCCAAGTTCGTCGGCAAGGCCTCGCTGACGCTGCGCACATCGCTGCTCATCCACGAATTCGCGCGGCTGTCGGGCAAGGCGATCGACGTGCGCGTCGGCGATGTGCTGAGCTGGAGCGAACTGGAGCCGTTGCGCGACCGCAAGGCCTTGCTCGACCGCCTCCATCGCGGCGTGTTCGACCTGGCGCCAGCTTTGCCACGCCGCCGGATCCCGTTCCTGCCGGCGCGGACCGAACTGGCGGCTTGAACAATAAACGTCCGGCTCACAGGGCCGAGTCTTGGCTGGCCGTTGAGAAAAATAGTATGACACTGTAATGTCATGCGCTATATTAGGGCAAGGAAAGAGCTTGCCATGAGAACCAGCAAACCGATCACCGTGACCCTCGGCCGCCAGCAGGCCAGCGTTGACGTACGCCTGGCGTCGGGTGCCTACGACTCCGCCAGCGAGGTGATGCGCGCCGCGCTGCGCGCCCTCGACCGCGAAGAGCAGACCATCACCGCGATTATGCGCGCCAAGGTCCAGGAAGCCCTTGACGACCCGCGTCCGGACATCCCGGCAGAAGACGTCTTCAAAGCGCTGCGCGCCCATCATGCGGACCGCATGAAGGCCTCCAAGCTTGACACATAAGGTCGTCTTCAGACCGGCGGCTCAAGCCGACCTCTTCGCCATCTACGACTACATCGAAAACGACAGCGGGAGCAGACGTGCCGACGACTATGTCGACCGCATAGAGGCCGCGTGCATGGCGCTGTCCAACTTCCCGGAGCGCGGGACCGTGCGCGACACTGTTGGCCCCGGCGTCCGCATCGTCGGCTTTGAACGCCGCGTGTCGATCGTTTTCCGGGTCGACGGTGACACCGTGGTCATCCTGCGCGTGCTCTACGGCGGACAGGATTATCCTGCTGGTTCAGAGGATGACGCAGACACCTGATTCTTCTGGTGGATTGCGAACTAATCCGCGCCTTCTTCAGGATCCATCGCCGCGGCCTCGGTGGCCAGAACCTCGATTTCCTGGTTCTGCCCGGCCACGACCGTAAAATCCTTCTGGTAGATGCGGTCGCGGTTCTTGGCGATGATGGTGTAGTCGCCCTCGGCCAGCACCATCGAGGCGAAAGCGCCGACGGTTTCCTTGATCGGATCGCCGGACTCGTTGAGCAGTGACCAGGACGTGTCGGCGATCGCCTCGCCACCGGTTTCGCGCACCAGCTTCATCGTGATCTCGGCGGCGTGATGCTCGACGGTGGCTTCGGTCAGCTTGCCGGCCTCGACGCGGATGTCGGAGCGAATGACTGCATTGACCGCGCCATAGGTCGAGACGACATGGTAGATGCCGGCGTTGAGCCGCACGACGCTGTTGGGCTCGACATCGGGAATGATCAGCGCGCGGTCGCCATTGGCCTCGGCAGTGCCCTCGTAGATCGAAAAGCGCAGCTTCTTCGGTGGAATGCGCACGCCGCCGGACAGCACGGCGTCGAGCTTGAGGCCGCCGGCATCGAGCACGAGGCTTTCGCGCTTGGCGTCCTTGCCGACAGTGATGCGTTTGGTGGCGCCGGCCCGGCCGTAGGAGGCGTGAACCAGATAGCTGCCGGGCTCGAGCTGGAAGACGGCGGTGCCGCCATGCGAGGAGGCGACCATCGGCAATTTGCCGTTGACGGCTTCCGGCTTGAAGACCCGCCAGACGATGCCGCGCGTGATGTCGGAACCCTTGTCGGTCAACTGGGCAGAGAGTGTGATGGCACCGCCGCCGCTCAGCGCCAGTGACGTCTCGCCTTTCGGCGTCGCGTAGCTCGAAATTCCCGGAAGCTTCAGGTCGCTGACACCGTCGACATTCTGCGCCATGGCGAACGAAACCGGCGCCATGAACAGCAGGGCGCCGAGCCAGACCAGGAAAAGACGGACAGTCCCCTCAAACATGCCTTGCGTTGAAGCCCATGGCGGTGGCAATTTCAAGGCTTAAGAGTCCGACCGATACGACTCTTCCGTCCGGCGTATCCCGCGCCAATGCCCGAGCCGCCCGAATCCCCGATGGTGCGCTTCAGCTCAAAACAGAATGTCCAGGAGACTTGCGCCCATGGCGTCGCCGATCATCGACTTCCTGCTGACCCGAAACTCCGCACCGATTCCAGATCTGAAGGAGCCGGCGCCGAGCGATGCGGAGATCGCGACAATGATCACTGCTGCCTCCCGGGTGCCCGATCATGGCCGGTTGGAGCCCTGGCGCTTCATCCTCTACCGTGGCGACGCCCGCGTCGAGATCGGCAGGCAACTGGCAGCACTTGCCGAGCAGCGGGAGGGCCCATTGACGGAGGGCCGCCGCAATCAGGAACTGGCGCGGTTCTCGCGCGCACCGCTGGTGATCGGCGTCGTATCTGTCCCCAGGGAGAATCCAAAAATCCCGCAATGGGAAATGTTCCTGTCGGGCGGCATGGCGGCGATGAACCTGATGATATCAGCCAACGCGCTGGGCTTTGGCACCAACATGATCAGCAACTGGTATTCGGATGTGCCGGAGGGCAGGGCACTGCTGGGGCTGGCGCCGCAGGAGCGGGTCATCGGCTTCATCCATATCGGCTCCTATGCCGGCCCGGCGCCGGAGCGGCCCCGGCCCGATCCGGCAAAGCTGTACAGTGACTATTCGGGGCCGTGGGTCGGCTGAATGTTCTACGAGCCTTCAAAGGGCCACGGCCTGCCGCACGACCCTTCGAAGGCGATCGTGGCGCCGCGTCCGATCGGCTGGATTTCGACACTGAACAGGGCTGGTGAGATCAACCTCGCGCCGTATTCCTTCTTCAATGCCGTTTCGACGCGGCCTTTCATCGTCTGGTTCTCCTCCGAAGGCGAGAAGGACAGCGCCTCCTTCGCCCAGGAAACCGGCGAGTTCGTGGCCAATCTGGTCAGCCGCGATCTCGCGGAGAAGATGAACCGCACGTCGGTCAATGCTCCGCGCGGCGTCAATGAGTTCGTCTATGCCGATCTTGCCATGGCGCCGTCGCGCCTGGTCGCCCCGCCGCGCGTGGCGGCAGCGCCGGCCGCGCTCGAATGCCGGGTGACTGAAGTTTTTCGGCCAAAGGCCCTGGACGGGTCGCCGACAAGTGCCGTTATCGTCGCCGGTGAAGTGGTCGGCGTGCATATCGACGACGCCTTCCTGACGGACGGCCTGTTCGACATCACCAAGGCCGGCAATGTCGCTCGTCTCGGCTATATGGACTATGCCAGCGTCGACGAGGTGTTTTCGATGCGCCGGCCGCGCTGGGACAAGGACTAGATATCAGGCTCGGCCAGCTACCGCGCCTTGCCGGAACTCGTTCGCCGCCTGGCGGTCATGACGGTGCGCACATAGCCGGGCTCGCCGATCCGAATGCTTCCATCGGGCAGGCCCAGTATGCGGTCGAGGGCGATCTCGTAGAGCCTGACGCGTTTCTCCAGGACTTCGATCGCGGCCTCCATGTCGGCGTCGCTGCCGCCGGCAATGGCCTTGGCGACGACATCACGCGTGGCCATGCCGAATTGCATGACGATGTCGGCGACACCTTCCGGATCGAAGGTCCTGAAGGTGCCGTCTTCGATTCCTTGCCTGATGACCTTGACCAGCAGCGGTGAAAACGACGCGCTGGCGGCCAGATTGATACGGTGGAAAAGCACCAGATTCTCAGGCCGGAACATCGTCTCGAAAAGAGCCCAAGCTTCCGGCGCGGTTTCGATCTTGGCCCGCCGCGACTGGCTGAGCAGGCCATTCAGGCGGCCAAGCGGGTCGAGGCCGGGATCGTGGAGTATGTCCTGGACCCCAGCCAGTGCCTGTTTTGCAAAGCGATCGGCCAATGCCTCCAGGAGAGCCTCCTTGGAGGGGAAGTAATGATAGAAAGCACCCTTCGAGATGCCGGCGGACGCAATCACGTCATTGAGGCTCGCTTTGTCATAGCCTTGGGTCAGGAACAGGGTCTGGGCATGATCCAGAAGTTCTTCTCGCCTGAGTTCTGGATGCTTGATGACACGGGGCATGACGAACTTTCTGCACGTGATGGCTGCTCCCGTCCAGTCCCGACGTCGGCAGCCAGGGCAACGGATTTCGGGTTAACGGGTCCCTTCGGAGTCTCCGCTTGCGCGTTGGCTGACGGAGCATCAAACGAAAAACCCGCCTGTGCGGCGGGTCACTGGCGCAAATCAGCACCATGGGCAAAAA
>NZ_RZPL01000202.1:0-8048 GCF_004022805.1 Mesorhizobium sp. M7A.F.Ca.CA.002.04.1.1
CGTCAGGATCAGACCGATCCAGAACAGGACCGAGGAGAAATAGCCGAGGAAAAGCGTCGCCGCGCCAAAGGCCGCGATGAAGGGATAGCCTTCGCGATGGATCGGTACGAACGCGTTCTTGACCGTATCGACAAGGCTCATCAGCTAAAAACAGGCTCCGTTTCAAGTCCGGCCTCAATAGCCGAAAGCCCCCCTCGCCGCAACGCAACAATCGGCGGCGCGGGCGAACGGGCAAGGGCCTGTCGCCTCAGGATAGCCGAACGCTCCGCGTTCGTGAGGTCGCGACCGGCTCGCATGCCTGTGCCACTGGCGTCAGAATTTCGAGACAATCAGCCCAGATCAGTTGGCACCATCGGCTTCGGCGCGCACAAAATGTTCTTCGATCTCAAGCCTATGGGCATCCGCCAGCGGATCTTCGGCGCCCGACCTCAAGAGCGCGCTCCCGTTGGGAGAGGACACCAAAAACAGCAGTCTACCGTCAGCAGCAACTGTCCAACTGACGACCGATCCTCCCTCGCTCGGAATCAGCATCGATGGCAAAGCAACTGCTCCTGCCGTATCAATTCCAGCCCTGCGCAAAAGAAGGTCGAGGGCTGCTGGTGCCCCGTATTCATCAGCCAGTTCGATGACTGTCGCTATTGAATCAGCGCCGACATGCGACAGCTTCAGACCGACACGTGGAGCACCTTCGCCAAGTAACTCATCAACGCTATCGACCGGTCCGAGGTCGAGTTGCAGTTCTGTACCATCAGCAGCCAGGTACTGGTATGCAGCCGCATGCGTTGGCGTGACTACGCACAAACGCACCCTGCCGGCGTTGGTTACGACCGGAAATGTCATCTGCTTCTCGCCATCTATGTCCAACATCCGTCCTTTGCCGAGCCCGAGCTTAACCTCGGGCTGCGGCAAAGCTGCACAGGCGAGCCCGATGCCCACTTCAAGTCGGCTCGTCATCACTGCTTTCAGATGGAACACCGAACGATGGCGCAATCGAGGTTCGCGCCTGGAGTTGGCCATCACAATGTCAAGAGTGGCCTCCTGGCATTCGGCATCGTCGACAATCTCCAGTTCAGGCCAGGAGGCTATCCAACCCACTGCGCGGGCAAGCATCGGGACGCTGTCTTCCTCCTTGTAAAAAAGATCGTCGAGTCCATCAAGGAAATCAGCGCGGCCACCTTCGAATCCAGTCTGTTCCTCCGCTTCCTTGGGATGTTCCCGGACCCAAGCAACCATCTGTTTCAAAATAGCTAAATGGTTTTCTGCTCGCATTCCAGCCAAAGCCAAATGCACATCCGAGGTGACTTTATCGAGGTGATCACGGTAATTGTGAATAAATTGGCTATGGCCGCCATTAGCCACTTCCATCCCGTATAGGTAAGCGTGAAAAAACTGCCTCGCTGACGGCGGTATTTCGTGATCTTTGTAGAGGCCCTGATCAAACATTGCGGTCACGAAATCCATGACTGCAGTCACGAGGTCAGCAACGTAGTTTTCCTTAGCGGCGCGCTCGACTGCTGAAAACGGGACAACAATTGAAGTCACGCGCGGACTGGCCGTCGGTTGCTCCGGCTGGTGCGCCGAAATCGTTGTCGACTGCTGCAGCCTTTTCTTTCGCGAAAAAATTCCGAACATTCCAAAGCCTTCTTACCCGGAGGAAAGCAATACCGGTAGATCAGAGTCTGTCAGCAGAATATCACTTGGAAAAGTGGATAAAAAGGCGCTTGAAATTCATTTTCACTGCGTCTTACCAATATTTTGAAGAACACTTCAACCGATAGTTTGAAGAACACTCCAAAAACTGACCTCGAGGCTTCGTCGCGAACTCAGCAAAGAGCAGCCAAACCAAAATTATCGGTTCTGTGCCTGTCGGCAGACCGCTGCCTCGCCCGTCCTTGGTGAGACAGCGCCATCATGGACCATTTGGCGATGCTGACGCACTCAACAAGGAGTCCCCTACATGCAGAAACCACCTGCCCCCCAAGCGCATCTCGTCACTGCCGGTCTCGCTTTCGGCGAGTCGCCGCGCTGGCATGACGGACGGCTGTGGCTTTGCAACTGGGGCACCGGCGAGATTATCGCCGTCGATGCCGACGGCAACCGCGAGGTCATGCTCACCGTACCGGCTGTCCTGCCCTACTCCATTGACTGGCTGCCGGATGGCCGCCTGCTCGTCATCTCCGGCCGCGAAGGGCTGCTGCTACGACAGGAGGCCGACGGGAGCCTCGTCACTCGCGCCGATTTGCGTGACCTGTCGAAAAGCCCTTGGAACGAGATCGTCGTCGACGGGCGCGGCAACACCTATGTCAATGGCGGCGGACCGGCGCCGGCTTCTGGCGAGCATTTCAGCCCCGGCACCATCGTGTTGATCACGCCGGACGGCGCGGTCCGGCAGGTGGCGGAAAATATCGCCTTTGCCAACGGCATGGCAGTGAGCCCGGACAACAAGACGCTGATTGTCGCGGAATCCCATGCCAATCGGCTGACCGCCTTCGACATTGCCGCCGACGGCAGCCTTGCCAACCGAAGGGTCTGGGCCGACCTCGACGGCTATCCCGACGGCATCTGCCTCGATGCCGAAGGGGCGGCCTGGTATGCGGATGTTCCCAACAAGCGTTGCGTGCGGGTGCGTGAAGGCGGCGAGGTGCTGCAGACAGTGACCGTCGATCGCGGCTGCTTTGCCTGCATGCTGGGCGGCACCGACAGGAAAACGCTGTTCATTCTCGCCGCCGAATGGCGCGGCTTCGAGCATATGGTCAGCGACGCCCGCACCGGCCAGGTGTTCAGCGTCGAAGCGCCGGCACCTGGCATCGGCTGGCCGTAACAGCCTTGCTACAGCCCGGGAACCCTCTGATAGTTGGCGATGTCGGCGCGAACGCCGAGCCGGGCGATCGTCTCCTGCGGGTTGAAGGCGATGCGCTCGTGCGCGGCCTTGACGATCGGCACGACATTGTCGACGGCCGCCTGGCTTTCCCATTCGACGATGGTGACGAGGTTGAATTCGCCCGGCCCGGAGAATTGCTCGAGCAGGAAATCCTGCACGAAGCCATGCTGCAGGCGCAGCAATTCATGCGTTGTCCTGACCTTGGCGAGTATCTCCTCGCGGGCGCCGGCCGGGACGACGAATTTGTCCACCCTGAACACGCTGCCGCCGTTAACAGTCTGATTTATCTTGCTCATTTCGATTGCTCCGTTCCTGGATCATGGTGTTTTTTGGGCTCCAGGAACGGCCTACAATCTCAACTTAAGTTGAGATCAAGTGCAAAAATCAGATCACACGCCGAACCTTCAATTCACCTCCGACGTGCGCCGGCGGACGATGACACCAAGTTCGTCGCCTTCGCGAGCCAAGCGCAGCCGCTCTTCGGCCTCGGTCGCCTCGCGCTGGCGGTCCCACATCGAGGCGTAGAGGCCATGCTTGCGCATCAGCTCGGCATGGGTGCCGCGCTCGGCGATCTGGCCGTCCTGCAGCACGATGATCTCATCGGCCGTGATCACCGTCGACAGGCGGTGAGCGATGACGATGGTGGTGCGGCCACGGCTGACCAGATCGAGCGCGGCCTGGATCTCCTGTTCGGTGTGGCTGTCGAGCGCCGAGGTCGCTTCGTCGAGCATCAGGATCGGCGGCGCCTTCAAAATGGTGCGGGCGATTGCCACGCGCTGCTTCTCGCCGCCCGAAAGTTTTAGCCCGCGTTCGCCGACCATCGACTTGTAGCCGTCAGGCAATCGCTCGATGAACGGGCCGATCTGAGCGAGTTCGGCCGCCTTGCGCATATCCTCCTCGCTGGCACCGATGCGGCCATAGCGGATGTTGTAGGCGATGGTGTCGTTGAACAGCACGGTGTCCTGCGGCACCATGCCGATCGCCCCGCGCAGGCTCTCCTGCGTCACGTCCCTGATATCCTGGCCATCGATCAGCACCTGGCCGCCCTGCACGTCGTAGAAGCGGAACAGAAGCCGCGAGATGGTCGACTTGCCGGCACCCGAAGGCCCGACAATGGCGACGGTCTTGCCGGCCGGCACCTCGAAGCTGATGCCCTTCAGGATCTTCCGGTTCGGGTCATAGGAGAAGTGCACGTCGCGGAACTCGACCTTGCCGGCGCTGACCGCGATTGGCCTGGCATCCGGCTTGTCGACGATCTCCTGCGGCACATCCAGCAGATCGAACATCTGCTCGATATCGGTGAGCCCCTGGCGGATTTCGCGGTAGATGAAGCCGATGAAATTGAGCGGCACCGACAGCTGCATCAGCATGGCGTTGATGAAGACGAAGTCACCGACCGTCTGCGTGCCGGCCTGCACTTCGAGCGCCGACATGCACATGACGATGACGGTGCCCAGGCCGAAGATGATGCCCTGCCCGAAATTCAACCAGCCAAGCGAGGTCCAGATGCGCGTCGCGGCGACCTCGTAGCGTGCCATGGAGCGGTCGAAGCGCTCGGCTTCCATGCCCTCATTGTTGAAATATTTCACCGTCTCGTAGTTGAGCAGCGAGTCGATTGCCTTGGTGTTGGCGTCGGTATCGCTGTCGTTCATGTCGCGGCGGATCGAGATGCGCCAGTCGCTGGCGCGGACCGTGAACCAGACATAGACCCAGACGGTGACCGCGACGACGACCACATATTTCCAGCCATAGGTGTAGGCGAAGATGCCCGTGGTCAGCGCGAATTCGAGGATGGTCGGCGCCGTGTTGAGCATGATGAAGCGCACGATCGTCTCGATGCCCTTGGTGCCGCGCTCGATGATGCGCGACAGGCCGCCGGTGCGGCGCTCGAGATGGAAGCGCAGCGACAGTTGGTGCATGTGAACGAAAGTACGGAAGGCGAGCTGGCGCACGGCATATTGGCCGACGCGGGCAAACAGCGCGTCGCGCAACTGATTGAAGCCAAGCTGCACCAGGCGCACGACATTGTAGGCGACGACCAGCATGACGGGCGCCAGCAGGAAGCTCGGCAGCGGCGGCGCCGATTTGGCGTCGCCGGCCAGCGCGTCGGTCGCCCATTTGAAGAAATAGGGACCGGCGACCAGCGTCAGCTTGGCGACGACCAGCAACAGCGTCGCCCATGTGACCCGGGCTCTCAGATCGGCGCGATCCGCTGGCCACATGTAAGGCCACAAATTGAGCAGCGTCTTGAAAGTCGAGGAGTCGGAGACGGTTTTTTCGGCCATTTCTTGTGCCTTCTTCTTATTTCAGCGGCCGGAGCAGCAGGAATTGACGAGAGCGGCCACCGATGCGGAGACATCGGCGAGCGCGGCATGGTCGATCGCATAGCGCGAGCGCTGGCGATCGGGCTCGAAGCGAACCAGCCCGGCTTCGACCAGTATTTTCAGATGTTGTGACACGGTGGACTGCGCCAGATCTAAGCGGTCGACGACCTCGCGGCAGCAGCAGGAACTGCTCGTCGATAGGTGTTTCAGGATTTCGATCCGCGCCGGATGGGAAAGCGCTGCAAGTCGGGCGGCGACCGCACGGCTGTCCGGACCGCCGCATGATGCGTTTGTTTCCATCAGGGATTCTGCCATCGTTCATCGGCGATAGACGATGAACGGGCACGGGGCAAGCTAACCCTATGGGCAGAGCGCCGGAACCGCCAATCTCCCCCTCGTGGGAGAGATGTCCGGCAGGACAGAGAGGGGCGCGAAGGATCGCGACTTTCCACGATCAAAGCATTACGAGCAGCCGTAAGGTAGCTCGACCGGATTTGGCCGACAGGCTGGCGAGACAGCGCCCTCCTCTGCCCTGCCGGGCATCTCCCACAAGGGGGAGATTGCGCTCAACCGTCGGCGCTCAAACCCTACTCCGTCTTGGCGGGCGCTGTCGTTGCCTGCTCGCCCATGGCCTTGAGGTCGGCGGCTTCGCCTTCCTTCGACTTTTCCGGGACCTTGAACACCTGGCCCGGCCAGATGCGGTCGGGATCACTGATCTGGTCCTGGTTGGCGAGGTAGATGGTCGAGAAGCGTACGCCGTGGCCATAGACGCGCCGCGAGATCCGCCACAGCGTGTCGTTGCGGCGGATGATGACGGCGCCGTCGGCATGTTCAAGCTTGGGCGCCACCGTCTCGGGCACATCGCTTGGCGGCGTCGCCTCCGCCATAACGGCCGGAGCCTCGGTGGCGGGAGCAGGCGTCGTGGCCGCGGCCGGTGCCTCGGCGGCGGTAGGTGCGGCCGGCTTGGGCTGAACGGGCTTCGGCGCCGAGGGTGCCACGGCGGCGATCGCTTCGCCGGGCTCACGCTCGAACGGTACGGCCGCGCGGGCCACAACTGTCACACCGTCGGCATCGAGGCCGTCGACATGGATTGTGTAGCTGCCGACCGGAACGTCGCGCGTCGCCTCGACCAGGAAATGACCGTCCGTCGAAGTTTGCGCGTCACCGAGCAGGATGTCGTTGGCATAGGCGCGCACCTTGCGGCCGGCATCGGCGAGGCCGGCGACAAAGATCTTGCTGCCGTCGATCTCGACCGCCTCGACGACGATCTTGGGCTCGGTCACGCCTGCAGCGGGCGGCGTCGCCGGCGCTGCAGGAGCCGGTGTTGCGTCGACCACGGCTGGCGCTGGGGCGGCTGGCGCCGGAGCGGTTGCGGGGGCTTCGGCTGTGGGAGCAGCCGGCGCGGCGGCCGGAGCAGCCGGCTTTGTCTCGGGTGCGGGAACGGTCAGCAATTCGGCCGGCTTGCCCGGCTCCTCGACCATGGCCAGCACCTGGCCGGCCGCATCCTTGGGAACCGAAACGACGGCGGTCTGCACCGAGGGCGTTACGACGTCACCGGTGGTCGCGCGCAGCGCGATCGTATAATCGCCGGGCTTCAGCGGATCATCGAGAATGATAACGAAGGCGCCATCGGGACCAGCGACCGTCGAGCCAAGCACCGTCGAGCCATTGAGGATTTCGACCTTGGCGTTGGGCGCCGCATTGCCGGCGACGACAATCGAGCCATTGCTTTCAACGCGCACGACGTCGAAAGACGGTGCGACCGGACCGGCCGCAGCCGGCGCGTCCGCGGCCGGTGCGGCCGGTGCCGTTGCCTGGGGCACTGCGGCGGGAGCCGCCGGGACCTCAGCGGCGGGCAGCCGCGCTTCGGTGCCGGGATCAGCCGATTTTGCCGCTGCGGGCGGCGTCTGCGCCGCCACTTGCGCCGGCGGCGTGGGATTGAGATACGGGTCGAGTGCGCCCGCTACATAGGCGGTTCCCGCGGCCGCAACGGTCCCACCCGCCGCGAACAGGAACGCCTTCAGTGGATTAATTGCCATATTTCCCTACCCCTTAGCCACCTAACGCCGGTCTAGCCTGTTTTAGCAATACCGACAAGAAAAAGCCCAGGCCGTTAACCCTTGGGGCTTGACCGCGCTTTCAGACCCAATCACCAATCATCGACATGAACACGATTCGATCCGTCTGCGTCTATTGCGGCTCGTCTCCGGGCCGCGATGAAATCTATATCAAGGCCGGACACCTGCTCGGGCGCTCAATTGCCAAAGCGGGATTGCGGCTGGTCTATGGCGGCGGCACCAAAGGCATCATGGGCGCTGTCGCCGAAGGCGCGCTCAAGGCCGGCGGCAAGGTGACGGGCATCATTCCGCGCTTCCTGATCAACAAGGAGGCGAGCGAAACAGCGCTTGACCGGCTCGATGAACTCTTGATCACCGACAACATGCACGAGCGCAAGCACAAGATGTTCGAGAAATCCGACGCCTTTGTGGCACTGCCGGGCGGCATCGGCACGGTCGAGGAGATCGTCGAGATCATGACCTGGGGACAACTTGGCCATCATCGCAAGCCGATCGTCTTCGCCAATGTCAAAGGATTTTGGGATCCGATGCTGGCGCTGCTCGATCACATGGCCGCCGAAGGCTTCATCCACACCGCGCAGCGGGTCAAGCCGCTGGTCGTCGACGACCCCGAAGCGATCGTCGCCGCCATCATGGTAGCCGGATCGTCCGTCGACGCCCCGACCGAGGGCGTGCAGTCGGTGATCGACAAGATGTAGGGCGATAAGGAATCGGGGCAGTAAGGCAGTATGTGAATTGCCTCGAGTGTCCTGCCTACTCCCCTAC
>NZ_RZPL01000203.1:0-8033 GCF_004022805.1 Mesorhizobium sp. M7A.F.Ca.CA.002.04.1.1
GGTATGAAACCACCGCATAGGCGGCGGCGTGCGATTTGTTGAAACCATAGTCAGCGAACTTGGCCAGCAGGTCGAAAATGAAGTCGGCTTGCGGCTTGCCGACGCCACGCTCGACCGCGCCGGAGACGAAGCGCTCGCGCTGCTTGTCCATCTCGGCGCGAATCTTCTTGCCCATGGCGCGGCGCAGCAGATCGGCTTCGCCGAGCGAGTAGCCCGACAGCTCCTGCGCGATCTGCATCACCTGTTCCTGGTAGACGATGACGCCTTGCGTCTCCTTCACCAGATGGTCGATCTTGGGATGGATCGAGGCCATCTCCTCCTCGCCATGCTTGCGGGCGTTGTAGGTCGGGATGTTTTCCATCGGGCCGGGTCGATACAGTGCGACCAGCGCGATGATGTCCTCGATGCAGTCGGGCCGCATGCCGATCAGCGCCTTGCGCATGCCGGCACTTTCCACCTGGAACACGCCGACCACTTCGCCGCGCGACAGCATGGCGTAGGTCTCGGGATCGTCGAGCGGGATGGTTGCCAGGTCGATCTCGATGCCGCGCCGGCGGATCAGCTTCACCGCCGTCTCCAGCACGGTCAGCGTCTTCAGGCCGAGGAAGTCGAACTTCACCAGTCCGGCCTGCTCGACATATTTCATGTTGAACTGGGTGACGGGCATGTCCGAGCGCGGATCGCGGTACATCGGCACCAGCTCCGAGAGCGGCCGGTCGCCGATGACGATGCCGGCGGCGTGCGTCGAGGCATGGCGGTAGAGGCCTTCCAGCTTCTGCGCCATGTCGAGCAGCGTCTGAACGATCGGCTCCCTCTCGGCCTCTTCGGCAAAGCGCGGCTCGTTGGCGATGGCGTCGGCGAGCTTGACCGGATTGGCCGGGTTCTGCGGCACCATCTTGGAGAGCTTGTCGACCTGGCCATAGGGCATTTGCAGGACGCGGCCGACGTCGCGCAGCACGGCGCGCGCCTGCAGCGTAC
This sequence comes from Mesorhizobium sp. M7A.F.Ca.CA.002.04.1.1, assembly GCF_004022805.1. Taxonomy (NCBI): domain Bacteria; kingdom Pseudomonadati; phylum Pseudomonadota; class Alphaproteobacteria; order Hyphomicrobiales; family Phyllobacteriaceae; genus Mesorhizobium; species Mesorhizobium sp. M7A.F.Ca.CA.002.04.1.1. The sequence goes on from NZ_RZPL01000203.1 coordinate 979, forward strand.
CGAAGGTGATGATCTGGCCGACCTGGTCGCGGCCGTATTTCTGCTGGACGTAGCGGATGACCTCCTCGCGCCGATCCTGGCAGAAGTCGATGTCGAAGTCGGGCATCGACACGCGGTCGGGATTGAGGAAGCGCTCGAACAGCAGCGAGAAGCGCAGCGGATCAATGTCGGTGATGGTGGTCGAATAGGCGACCAGCGAGCCTGCGCCCGAACCGCGGCCAGGCCCGACCGGAATGCCTTGCGCCTTGGCCCATTTGATGAAGTCGGCAACGATCAGGAAGTAGCCGGGAAACTTCATCTTGGTGATGATGCCAAGCTCGAAGTTCAACCGCTCGCGGTATTGCTCGACCGTATAGCCCGCGGTCGGGCCATGCATGGCAAGGCGCGCGTCGAGCCCCTCATGGGCCTGGCGGGCCAGTTCGTCGGCTTCCGCCTGCACGGCGGCGTCATTGTCGGCGACATCGCCGCCGGTGAAGCGCGGCAGGATCGGATTGCGGTTCTTCGGGTAATAGGAGCAGCGCAGCGCGATCTCGACAGTGTTGTCGATCGCCTCCGGCAGGTCGGCAAAGAGCCTTGCCATATCGGCCTGGCTGCGCAGGAAATTGTCGGGCGACAGCCGGCGGCGGTTGTCGGCGGCAACGACCGATCCCTCGGCAATGGCAATCAGCGCGTCATGTGCGTCATAGTCGTCGCGAGAGGAAAAGAACGCCTCGTTGGTGGCGACCAGCGGCAGTTCATGGGCATAGGCCAGATCGATCGAGGATTTTTCGATCACGCGATCATAACCGGAAACCCGATCAAGCTCGACATAGAGCCGGTCGCCGAACATCTCCTTGAGAGTCAGAAGCCGGGCTTCGGCCAGATCGCGGCGATCTTCCTTGAGCGCGGTGCCGATCGGTCCGCGCGGTCCGCCGCTGAGGCAGATCAACCCGTCACAATAGCCTTCCATCATTTCCGTGGTCAGGTGCACGGCTTCGCCCGGCGGCGTTTCGAGGTAGACGCGGCTGACCAGCCTGACCAGATTGGAATAGCCCGCCTCGGTCGCGGCAAGCAGAACGACCGGCCGCATATCGGGACCTTGCCGTCGGCGGTCGCGCTGGCCATCGCTGTTTTCGCCGGAAAAGGCGAGCGCCGTCTGGCAGCCGATGATCGGCTGGATGCCGTCCTTCACCGCCTTCTGCGCGAATTCGAGCGCGCCAAACAGGTTGTTGGTGTCGGTAACGGCGATGGCCGGGGCTTCGTCCTTGACCGCATGAGCCACCACCTTGCCGATCTGCAAGGCGCCTTCCAGCAGCGAATAGGCCGAATGCACGAGCAAATGGACGAAGGGCCGCGCCGGGGCCTCCGGCCGCGCCGCAGCAATCGCCGCTTCTCGCTTCAAGGGATCGCGGGGGAGTTTTTCGTCGGCCATGGTGCTGCGTGAAGGTCCTTGAGTCGATGGAGATGTATTGTCCGGGACCGCGCGATGCCAGTCCAGCACAAACCACTGCTGATCACAGGCTGCCTGCCCGGCTAGCCCTAAGCAAACTCCATGATCACAGCGTCGACAGCCAGGCTGTCGCCAGGCTTGGCGTTGAGTTTGGAGACGACAAGGTCGCGTTCGGCACGCAGCACGTTTTCCATCTTCATCGCTTCGACCACCGCCAATGTCTCGCCTGCCTTGACCTCCTGGCCTTCGGCAACGGCAATCGACACGACAAGGCCAGGCATCGGGCAAAGCAGCAGCTTCGACGTGTCCGGCGCCACCTTTTCGGGCATCAGCCTTTCCAGTTCGGCGGTGCGCGGCAGCATGGCGCGCGCGGTCACCGACATGCCTTTCCAGGCGATGCGAAAGCCATTGGCGACCGGCCTGACCTGAGCCGTAACCTTGCGCTTGCCGACCGTACCGCGCCAGACCAGATCGCCCGGCCGCCAGCCGGATGCAACGGTCAGCGCCTTGCCGCCCGCGATCGACAGATCGACTTCCATCGGAATGGAAATCATGCCCTCGATGATGGACGCCGACAGATAGTCATCATCGATCTTCACGACCCAGTCGCGCTTCAGCGCTCCCGAATGCGGCGCCAGGCGCCCGCCCAGCCGGTCAAGCCGATCACGTCGCAGCAGTTCCACTGCGGTCGCGATCGACGCCAGCACCGCTTTCTCGTCGTCGTTCGGCACGACCGGCGCGAAACCGTCGGGATATTCCTCCGATATGAAAGCGGTCGATATCCGCCCTTCCCGCCAACGCTGATGCTGCATCAAGGCAGCCAGGAACGGAATGTTGTGCTCGATTCCGTCGACGACGAAGCTGTCGAGCGCTTCCGACATGGCATCGATGGCTTCCAGACGCGTCGGCGCCCAGGTGCACAGCTTGGCGAGCATCGGATCGTAGAACATCGAGATTTCGGAGCCTTCGGTGACGCCGGTGTCGTTGCGGATGACGACATCGCCGAATTGTCCTTCCTCCGGCGGCCGGTAGCGGGTCAGCCGGCCGATCGAAGGCAGGAAATTGCGGTAAGGGTCTTCGGCATAGAGCCGGCTTTCCACCGCCCAGCCGTTCAGCTCGATGTCGCTTTGCTTCAGGCCAAGCTTTTCGCCGGCGGCGACGCGGATCATCTGCTCGACCAGATCGATGCCGGTGATGAGCTCCGTCACCGGGTGCTCGACCTGCAATCGTGTATTCATTTCAAGGAAATAGAAGTTCTTGTCCTTGTCGACGATGAATTCGACCGTGCCGGCGCTCTGGTAGTCGACGGCCTTGGCCAGCGCCACAGACTGCTCGCCCATGGCCTTGCGTGTCGCGGCGTCCAGGAATGGCGACGGCGCCTCTTCGGCGACCTTCTGGTTGCGTCGCTGGATCGAGCATTCGCGCTCGCCGAGATAGAGCGCGTTGCCATGCGCGTCGGCCAGCACCTGGATTTCGATGTGGCGCGGATCGACGACGAATTTCTCGATGAAGAGACGATCGTCGCCGAACGAACTCTTGGCTTCCGAGCGCGCGCGGTCGAAGCCATCGCGCACTTCGGCTTCGCTCCAGGCGATGCGCATGCCCTTGCCGCCGCCGCCGGCCGAAGCCTTGATCATCACGGGATAACCGATTTCGCCGGCGATCTTTTCGGCATGATCGGCATTCTCGATGACGCCGAGCCAGCCGGGCACGGTGGAAACCTTGGCGGCGTTGGCGAACTTCTTCGATTCGATCTTGTCACCCATCGCCTTGATCGCCTTGGGCTTCGGGCCGATGAAAATGATGCCTTCCGCTTCCAGCGCCTCACAGAAGGCCGCCCGCTCGGACAGGAATCCGTAGCCGGGGTGCACGGCCTGGGCTCCCGTCTCCTTGCACGCGGCGATGATCTTTTCAGGGACGAGATAGCTCAGCGCGGCTGGCGAAGGCCCGATATGCACCGCCTCGTCGGCCATCTCGACATGCACGGCGTCGCGATCGGCATCGGAATAGACCGCGACGGTGGCAATGCCCATCTTGCGCGCCGTCTTGATGACGCGGCAGGCAATTTCGCCGCGATTGGCGATCAGGATCTTGGTGAACATGCGAAATGTCATCCCTCGGGTCGGCCGTTCCTTTTATGGCCTGTGCTTGCAGGGTCAAGCCGACCATGCAATTCACTGCCTTTCAATCGACTTGCGATTCCAATTCATCGCTGTGGCCCAGTCGGGGAGCCAGCTGCCAGTTGATCGTGTCGGCAAAACCTGAAACCTTGGAAAAAAATTCGCATTGGAGGACGCCTGATGAAAACCCGCGCCGCTGTCGCTGTTGCCGCCGGAAAGCCGCTGGAGATCATGGAGGTCGACCTCGAGGGCCCGCGCGAGGGCGAAGTGCTGGTCGAGATCAAGGCGACAGGCATTTGCCACACCGACGAATTCACACTGTCGGGCGCCGATCCGGAAGGTCTGTTTCCGGCCATCCTCGGCCATGAAGGCGCCGGCGTCGTCGTCGATGTCGGCAAGGGTGTCACCTCGCTCAAGAAGGGCGACCACGTCATCCCGCTCTATACGCCCGAATGCCGCCAGTGCCCGTCCTGCCTGTCGAGAAAGACGAACCTCTGCACGGCGATCCGCGCCACGCAGGGCCAGGGCCTGATGCCCGATGGTTCGTCGCGCTTCTCGATCGGCAAGGACAAGATCTTTCACTATATGGGCTGCTCGACCTTCTCCAACTTCACCGTGCTGCCCGAGATCGCACTGGCCAAGGTCAACCCCGACGCGCCCTTCGACAAGATCTGCTACATCGGCTGCGGCGTCACCACCGGCATCGGTGCCGTGATCAACACCGCCAAGGTCGAGATCGGCGCCACCGCGGTCGTCTTCGGCCTCGGCGGCATCGGCCTCAATGTCATCCAGGGCCTGAAACTTGCCGGCGCCGGCATGATCATCGGCGTCGATTTGAACAACGACAAGAAGGAGTGGGGCGAGCGCTTCGGCATGACGCATTTCGTCAATCCGAAGGAGATCGACGGCGATGTCGTGCCCTACCTCGTCAACATGACCAAGCGTGGCGCCGACCAGATCGGCGGCGCCGACTACACATTCGACTGCACCGGCAGCACCAAGGTGATGCGTCAGGCGCTGGAAGCCTCGCATCGCGGCTGGGGCAAGTCGGTGGTCATCGGCGTTGCCGGCGCCGGCCAGGAGATCTCGACCAGGCCGTTCCAGCTGGTCACCGGCCGCACCTGGATGGGCACCGCCTTCGGCGGCGCGCGCGGCCGCACCGATGTGCCGAAGATCGTCGACTGGTACATGGACGGCAAGATCCAGATCGACCCGATGATCACCCACACGCTCAAGCTCGAGGACATCAACAAGGGTTTCGATCTCATGCATGAGGGCAAATCGATCAGAAGCGTCGTGGTTTACTGAGGAAGATCGCAGGCCGCGGTCCAACCGGCGCGCGGCCTCCGTGGTTCACAATGGGAGGAGAAAAGAAACATGAGCGAACTCCCCGCCATTCTCGTCGATGCAGACGCCTGCCCGGTCAAGGCCGAGGTCGAAAAAGTGGCCGACCGGCATGGCGTCGTTGTCACCTACGTCTCCAATGGCGGCCTGCGGCCGTCGCGCGATCCGATGGTCCGCAATGTCGTGGTCTCCAAGGGCGCTGATGCCGCCGACGACTGGATCGTCGACAATGCACGCACCAACGACATTGTGATCACCGCCGACATTCCGCTGGCCGCCCGCGCGGTGGCGCTTGGCGCCCATGTGCTTGGGCCAACCGGACGTCCCTTCACGCCGGAAACGATCGGCATGGCGGTGGCGATGCGCGACCTGAAGCAGCATCTGCGCGAGACCGGCGAAAGCAAGGGCTACAATGCCAGCTTCGCGCCGCAAGACCGGTCGCGGTTTCTGGGCGAACTCGATCGCATCTTGCGGCGTGCCATGAAATCGGCCACACCGGATTAGCGCTATCCAGGGCTGGAACCACCATGGCCGCCGAAGCTCCGATAGACAAACCCATGCAGCGCCACATGCTGTTTGCTGTGTCTGCCTGCTTCGGCGTCTTTGCGCTTCTGGTGGCGTTGCTGCTGCACGCTCCGCTTGCCTATTCGATCGGCGCCAACGCGTTCTTTGCCGCCTATGTCATTCTCGTCGTCGCCCAGATGCCGAAGTTCACCGGCAGGTATCTGAGCAAGAATGCGCGCGCCACCGACCAGCCGGTGCTGGTCATCTTCGCCGTGACGCTTGTCGTCGTCGGCGTTGCCGTTGTCGCATTGTTCCTGCTGATCAATCAGAAGGACAGAAGCCATCCCATCGAGCTCTTCTTCGCGCTGCTGTCGATCCCGCTCGGCTGGTTCACCATCCATGCCATGGCAGCGCTCCATTATGCTCATGTCTACTGGATGGATGGCGATGCGATGGATGCCGAGACCAGGAAGAAAATCCCGGTCGGCGGACTGCTGTTTCCGGGCGACAAACGGCCGGAGGGTTGGGACTTCCTCTATTTCTCGACGGTGATCGGCATGACGGCGCAGACCGCCGACACCAACATCTCGACGACGCATATGCGTCGTGTCGTGCTTGTCCACTCGATCCTGTCGTTTTTCTTCAACACGGTCATCGTCGCCGCTGCCGTCAATCTCGCCGTCAGCCTGGGCGGTCCGTAATAAATCCGTGATCGGATGAAACATCGGTTTGGATCGCGACGTATCAGGAGGACAATGAGCGCGCAGGCCATGCCGCGAGGCCGGGAGACGAAACACGATGGAATCCGTTGCCAGAAGCCAATCCGCCGCCGATCCAGGCGCTTCGGCGTCGAACGACAAAACGCTGATTTACCGGCAGTCGCGCTGGACGCGGCTGACGCATTGGCTGTGGGCCATCTCGCTGTTCTTCATGCTGTTGTCCGGCCTGCAGATCTTCAATGCCCGTCCGCAGCTCTATATCGGCAAGCAATCGGGCTTCGATTACAACAACACCATCTTCGCCATCGGCGCCGAGAACTCCGATGCGGGTCCGCGCGGCTACACGGAGATCTTCGGCAAACGCTTCAACACCACTGGGGTGCTCGGCTGGTCGGGTCCGGCCGGCCAGGAGACGTCCCGCGCCTTCCCGTCCTGGGCGACCATCCCGTCCTACTATGATCTCGGCACTGCGCGCGTCATCCATTTCTTCTTTGCCTGGATACTCACCACGACGTTGATCGTCTGGCTGGTCGCCAGCATCGTCAACGGTCACATCCGCCGCGATCTCGCGCCACGCCTCGACGATTTGAAGCGGTTGCCGCAAGACATCGTCGACCACGCCAAGCTCAAATTCCACCACACGCGCGAATACAACACGCTGCAGAAGATGGCCTATGGCGGGGTTCTGTTCGTGCTGCTGCCGCTGATGATCATCACCGGTCTGGCGATGTCGCCAAGCATGAACTCGGTGCTGCCTTTCCTCAACGATCTGCTCGGTGGCCGGCAGACGGCACGCACCATCCATTTCACCGTGATGGTGCTGCTGGTCGCCTTCTTCGTCGTCCATATCCTGATGATCCTGGCCGCCGGCCCGATCAACGAGCTGCGCTCGATCATCACCGGCTGGTACCGCACCGATCCTCCCGCACAGAACGACAA
>NZ_RZPL01000204.1:0-7975 GCF_004022805.1 Mesorhizobium sp. M7A.F.Ca.CA.002.04.1.1
TGCGACTGTGGCAGCAGGTGATGCTGTCGCAGGTGCGCGACGACGCGCCCGATCTGACCATGCGCCAGACGGCAATCCTGTTCACCATCTATCTCGATCCGCCGCCGCACACCGTGCGCGGGCTCGCCGCCCGGCTCAATGTCACCAAGCCGGTGATCACCCGCGCCCTTGACACGATGGGCGCTTTGAAACTCGTCTCGCGCCATCGCGACGAGCTCGACAAGCGCAATGTTCTGATCAGGCGCACGGTCGAGGGCGCGCTCTTTGTCGAGCGCTTCGGCGATGGTATCATCGCCAAGGCGCTCGAACTGCCGATGTGAGCGACCTTTTCAACAGAGTGCTCGATTTGACTGCCAGGGATGCCCGCCTTCACGCTTTTCGCTCGGACCTTGCCGATGCACGGCTGAAGGGTGAGGTCGCCGCTGACCGCTTCGTCGCCGGCCGGCCGGCGCGGGTCATCGCGTCAGTGGCCGATATGCGCAAGGCGCCGCGGGCGGATGCCGGCGTCAACACGCAAGCCCTGTTCGGCGACGATGTCCTGGTCTTCGATGTCGCTGAAGGCTGGGCCTGGGTCCAGGCCGAACGCGACGGCTATGTCGGCTATGTCGCCGACACGATGCTGGGCAAACGGGACCATACGCCGACGCACATCGTCTGCGTGCCGCGCACCTTCCTCTATCCCGCGCCGGATCTGCGCTTTCCGATCGCCGGACAATTGTCGATGGGATCGACGGTGACAGTGACGGAGGCGGCCGAGACGCGCGGTACGCACTATGCGGTCCTGCCGTCCGGCGAGGCGCTGATCGCAGGTCACCTGCGGCCGCTCAGTGAAGCTGTGTCCGACTATGTCGCGGTTGCCGAGGCGTTTCTAGGAACACCCTATCTCTGGGGTGGCACTTCCGGTTTCGGCATCGACTGTTCGGGGCTGGTGCAACTGGCGATGCGCATGGCCGGCAGAGACGTGCTGCGCGATTCCGACATGCAGGCTGCGGCCCTTGGCGAGCCGCTGGAACCGGGACCTGATTTCTCCGGCTTGCGACGCGGCGATCTGGTGTTCTGGAAGGGCCATGTCGCCGTCATGACCGATGCCGACACGATGATCCACGCCAACGGCCACACCATGCTGGTGTCGCGCGAAGGCCTGAAGGATGCGGTTGACCGCATCGGTTATCTCTATGGTGGCCCGACAGGGTTCAGGAGGCCGTAGCCTTTCTTCCTTCGCCCCGTTCACGGGGAGAAGGTGCCCGAGGGCGGATGAGGGACAGCGCCAGCATTGAGAGGTTCGCGCCGCCCCCCACCTGCCTGCCGGCATCCTCTCCCCGTACCGGGGCGAGGAAAGCTCACCTCGATCACCTTTTGTTCCGATTTTCCTTGGCGTTCGCGCGCCGTCGCGCTACCTCTGGCGGGTGACAGTTGAGCCGCGCCTTGCCGAACAGAATGCCGCCGTGGCCCTGCCCGAACCATTCCTCAGATGGTTTGGCGAGAAAGGCTGGTCGCCGCGCGCCCATCAGATCGAACTTCTGGCGAAGGCCCAGGCCGGTCAGTCGGTCCTGCTGATCGCGCCGACCGGTGCCGGCAAGACGCTGGCCGGCTTCCTGCCTTCGCTGACCGAACTGGCCAACCGGCCAAAGAGAAAGCCGGGCCAGGCGCAGCGCGGTATCCACACGCTCTACATCTCGCCGTTGAAGGCGCTTGCCGTCGATATCGAGCGTAATCTCGGCAAACCGGTGGAAGAGATCGGGCTGCCCGTCACCATCGAGACGCGCACCGGCGACACGCCGGCGCACAAGCGCCAGCGCCAGAAACTGGTGCCGCCCGATATCCTGCTGACCACGCCCGAACAACTGGCGCTGCTGATTGCGGCCGGCGATGCCAGACGCTTCTTCGAAGATCTGCGCTACGTCGTGCTCGACGAACTGCATTCGCTGGTGACATCGAAACGCGGGCATCTGCTCGCGCTCGGCCTGGCACGGTTGCGCAGCTTTGTCCCTGGTCTGCAAACCATCGGGCTATCGGCGACGGTGGCCGAACCTGACGAGTTGCGGCGCTGGCTGGTCAGCCAGAATCCACCCAAGGGTTCGACAGGCCATGACATGGCCGAACTGATCGTCGTCACCGGGGGTGCGAAACCGGAGATTTCCATCCTCGACTCCGAAGAGCGCGTGCCATGGGCGGGACATTCTGCGCGCTACGCCACGCCGGAAATCTATCGCGAAATCAAGCGCCACAAGACGACCCTGCTGTTCGTCAACACGCGCAGCCAGGCGGAGCTGCTGTTCCAGGAATTGTGGCGGGTCAACGAGGACACGTTGCCGATCGCGCTGCATCACGGTTCGCTCGACGTCGCCCAGCGCCGGCGGGTCGAGAAGGCGATGGGCGAAAACGCGCTGCGCGCCATCGTCGCCACCTCGACTCTCGATCTCGGCATCGACTGGGGCGATGTCGATCTGGTGGTGCATGTCGGCGCGCCAAAGGGGGCGAGCCGACTGGCACAGCGCATCGGCCGTGCCAACCACCGCATGGACGAGCCGTCCAAGGCGATCCTCATCCCCGCCAACCGCTTTGAGGTGCTGGAATGCCGGGCCGCCCTCGACGCGAACTATCTAGGCGCGCAGGACACGCCTCCGTTGATCAATGGCGGGCTCGATGTGCTGGCCCAGCATGTGCTCGGCTGCGCCTGCGGCGCGCCGTTCCGTGCCGATGACCTGTACGAGGAGGTGCGAACGGCAGCACCCTATGTCAGCCTCGACCGGCCGACATTCGACCGCGTCATCGACTTCGTTGCCACCGGCGGCTATGCGCTCAAGAACTACGAGCGCTATGCCCGCATCCGTTTGAACAAGGACGGGTTGTGGCGGGTGTCCAATCCGCGCGTCGCCCAGCAATACAGGCTGAATGTCGGCACCATCATCGAGGTGCCGGCGCTGAATGTTCGATATGTGCAGGCCGGCAGCAAAGGCGCGGCTTCGCGTGGCGGCCGGGTCCTCGGCAAGATCGAGGAGGCCTTCCTCGAAACGTTGACGCATGGCGACACGTTCATGTTCGCCGGCAAGGTGCTGCGCTTCGAGGGCATCCGCGAGAATGAATGCTTCGTGTCGAACGCGCCGGGCAGCGATGCCAAGGTGCCCTATTATGGAGGCGGCAAGTTTCCGCTTTCGACCTATCTCGCCGAACAGGTCCGCATCATGCTCGATGACCCGCAGCGATGGAAAAAGCTGCCCGAGCAGGTCGCCGACTGGCTGCGCTTCCAGGCCGACAAATCGGTGCTGCCCAAGCGCGACGACCTGCTGATCGAGACCTTTCCACGCGGCAATCGCCACTATCTGGTGGCTTACCCGTTCGAGGGCAGGCTGGCGCACCAGACGCTCGGCATGCTGCTCACCCGCCGCCTCGACAGGGCAGGAGCCAGGCCGCTCGGCTTCGTCGCCACCGATTATGCGCTGGCTATATGGTCACTGGGCGACATGGGCGCGATGTTCAAAGCCAGGAAGCCTTCGCTGAGCGCACTTTTCGACCAGGACATGCTGGGCGACGACCTCGAAGCCTGGCTGGCCGACAGCTGGCTTCTCAAGCGCACCTTCCGTAACTGCGCGCTGATTTCCGGATTGATCGAGAAACGCCACCCTGGCCAGGAGAAGAGCGGCCGCCAGGTCACCGTCTCGACCGACCTGATCTATGATGTGCTGCGCAGCCATGAACCGGACCACATCCTGCTGCAGGCGACGCGTGCCGATGCGGCGGCCGGCCTGCTCGATGTCAGCAGACTTGCCGACATGCTCTCGCGCATCCAGGGTCGAATCGTGCATAAGGCACTCGAACAGATATCGCCGCTCGCCGTGCCGATCATGCTCGAGATCGGCAAGATGCCGGTGAACGGCGAAGCCGATGAGACATTGCTGATGGATGCGGCGACGCTGGTCGCAGAGGCCATGGGGCCGGAGATGGTCGAGGAATGAATTTTTCGCTGGCGCGCACATCGCTGATCGCCGAGGCCGATCTTGTCGGCATCGCCGGCAAGCGCGCCGTCTGCGACCCGCGCGGCGTGCTCTATTTTCCGGATCTGCGGCTTCTGGCCGTGTCCGATCTGCATCTGGAAAAGGGTTCGTCGCTGGCACGCCGCGGCACGCTGATCCCGCCCTACGACACCGGCGCGACCTTGCTGCGATTGCAGGCCGTCATCGCTGACTACCAGCCGTCTATCGTCATCAGCCTGGGCGACAGCTTTCACGATGGCGGTGGCGCCCAGCGCATGCATGCAAGCTTCCGCGAGCGGCTGGAGGCGTTGATATCAGGCCGGCAATGGTTCTGGGTCGCCGGCAATCATGACCCGGAAGCGCCAGCCGACCTGCCTGGCGAGACGGTGCGTGAACTTGCCATCGGCTCGCTGCTGTTCCGGCATGAGCCGTCGAAGCAGCGTGTCGAAGGCGAAATAGCGGGCCATCTGCATCCCTGCGCCCGCATCGTCCAGCAGGGCCGCTCGGTGCGGCGGCGCTGCTTTGCCGGCGACGGAGGCCGCATGATCATGCCGGCCTTCGGCGCCTATACCGGTTCGCTCAACGTTCTCGACCGCGCCTATGCCGGGCTGTTCCGGCTGGACACGCTGATGGCCTATATGCTGGGCGCCCAACGCATCTTTGCCATTTCCGGCTCGATGCTGCGGCCGGGCTAAACAGCCCTACCTGCCGTAATAAAGCGTAACCGTGTGCTTCGCCTCTGCAAAAAACAGCCAGCGCTCGACCAGCATGCCGGCGAACTGGATTGCAGCAGCGAGTACCGACAGCAACGCTGCCGGCGGCCAGGGCAGGGCGAACACAATGGCGAGCAGCCCCAAGGGCAACGCGAAGGCCAGAAGCTGCGTGATCTGACGCAGCCGCGCGCCATGCTTGCGCGCGATGCGGAAACCCATTTCCTTGAGCAGGTAATTCTCTTCGGTATGCGGCCATTCCAGCGACCGCACCGTACCTCCCGCCAGCCCGGTCGCGGTGTTGGCGGTGGTCGGGATCTCCAGCCGGTCATTGTAGCGCCAGGTCGCCAGCTTCCAGCCCCAGCCGGTCAAGGTCAGCAGCAGGCAAGCCGCCAGCTGCACCTTCGAACCAAGCGCAAAGCCCTGCAGCAGCGCGTTCAGCAGCACGCTGCCGGTCATTGCCGAGAAGATGAGATAGCCGGGCAGGGTGAAGCGGCTATGCCATTGGGCGATCGGCTTCAGCGACGCATAAATCATGCCGGTGGTGCAGACGGTGATGATTGCGCCGATGGTGGCCAGAGATCCGGCGATGCCGACCCAGCCATCGGTCTTGCCGAAGAATATCCAACCGATGCCGAACAGTCCCGCCGGAATGAAGGTGATGACCGAGGCAACACCTTCGCGCGACAGCCATGAACTGCGCCATTGTGAGAACGCCCGCCAGGCGCGTTCGGGGCGGCCGAGATGACCCGTCGAGGACAACAGGCCGGCTACGATCAGGCCGAGCGCCAGCCCCATGCCGATGAAGCCCAGCCAGAAATCGGGTGGGATGATCTGGAAGCCTCCGAGCGTGCCCAGCAGCGCGAGCAGGCCGTAGCCCGCGCCGGTGGCAGTGGTGAAGAAGACGACGGAGAAGGCTGGATGCATGGGTCAATTCGAAAGCATGCGGTCGACCCAGCCGAGGAAACCGCCTTCGGCCCGCACCGGTTCCAATGCCGGCGCGGCCACCGATGCGGCGCGCGCGGTGTGGGCGCGCGGCGGCAAATATTTGTTGGTCGGGCGATAGCCGAGCTCCGGCATCAGGTCGACGCCGCCACGCTCGGCCACCAGTTGCGAGACCGCCGACAGGGGATCGCCGAGATCACCGAAATGCCGGGCGCTGGTCGGGCAGGCGGCGACGCAGGCCGGCACGCGGTCTTCTTCGGCCAGATTGTCATTGTAGATGCGGTCGACACACAGCGTGCATTTCTTCATCACCCCGACATCGGTGTCGAATTCGCGTGCTCCATAAGGACAGGCCCAACTGCACAATTTGCAGCCGATGCACTTGTCCTCGTCGATCAGCACGATGCCGTCCGAAGCCCGCTTGTAGGAGGCGCCAGTCGGGCAGACGGTGACGCAGGCCGGCGTCTCGCAATGCAGGCAGGAGCGCGGGAAGTTCACCGTCCGTCCGCCCATCTCGGTGGTGTGCTCATAGCTGTGCACGCGGTTGAACCAGACGCCGTCGACATGGCCGCCATAGGGATCGATGTCGGTCAGCGGCGCCATGTGGCCGCCGGTGTTCCATTCCTTGCAGGCGGTGACGCAGGCCTGGCAGCCGACGCAGGTGTCGAGATCGATGACGAGGCCGAGCTTCTTGCCGCTTTGACTTGGCAGACAGGTCATTTGGTCGCCTCTCTCGCCCTGCGGAATTCGGCGCCGAAAGTCAGTCTGTCGGGCGAGGATTCGAAATGCGGCGGCTGCAGGAAACGCTGGAACTGCGGCTCGGTGAACCCGGCTTCTTCGGCTGCGCATTTGACGATGCGCACGCGCAGGTCGAACCACGCAGCCTGGCCCGTCACTGGATCGGAATTCGAATAGCGTTTGCCCTGAGCGTCGGCCGAGGTCTGGTCGCCGATGATATGGTTGAGCAGGAAGCCGCGGTTGCTCTCGGCCGCGTCGTCCTTCAGCCCCCAGCTGCCGCGCCTTTTGCCGATGGCGTTCCAGGTCCAGACCGTGCTTTCGTTCACCCCGTCGATCAGCTTGATCTGCCCCTTCACTCTGCCGTTGATGCTTTCGATCCACACCCAGTCGTCATCGACAAGGCCGAGACCGGCTGCCGTCCGGTGATGCACGAACAGCCGGTTCTGGCTGGTGATCTGCCGCAGCCACGCATTCTGCGAACCCCAGGAGTGGTACATGTGCATCGGCCGCTGCGTCAGCGCATGCAGCGGATATTTTTCGAGGTCGACGACCGCTTCCTCGAAGGGCATGTGCCAGAAGGGCAGCGGGTCCATGTAGGTCTCGATGCGCTGGCGATCGCCTTTCGGCGGCACCACACGGCCATGGCCACGCGCGGCGAGCCTGAAGCGCTGCATAGGCTCCGAGTAGAGCTGGAAAACGATCGGTTCGGCTTTCGGGATAAAACCCATCTGCACTGCGAAGTCGAGATAGGAGCGGTTGGCCATCTTGTAATAGCGCTGGTCGTCCGCGAAATCATGATGCCAGAAGCCGCCATTGTCGATGTAGCGCTGCAACTGGTCCGGGTTGGCCTCACCCCTGCCGGTCGAGGTCCCATCCTTGCCGCGCCAGCCGGCGAGCGGGCCGATGCCGGGCGTGCGCTCATGGTTGACGATGTAGTCGGCATAGTCGCGGTATCTGGCCGAGCCGTCCTCATCGACGAAACCAGGCAGGCCGAGCCGGGCGCCGAGTTCGATCAGCACCGACTGGAACGGCCGGACGTCGCGGTCGGGCTCGATGACGGGATGGCGGATGGCGTCGCCCGGTCCGTCGGCATGACTGATCGGCCGGTCGAGCAGGCTGATGCAGTCGTGGCGCTCGAGATAGGTCGTGTCCGGCAGCACCAGATCGGCGAACGGCACGGTCTCGGAATAATAGGCGTCGGAATAGATGATGAAAGGGATCTTGTAGTTGCCCGCTTCGTCGCTGTCGGTCAGCATCGCCATGGTCTCGACGGTGTTCATCGAGGAATTCCACGCCATGTTCGACATGTACATCATCAGCGTGTCGATCTTGTAGGGATCGCCTGCCCAGGCGTTGCGGATGACGGTGTGCATCAGGCCGTGCGCGGCCAGCGGCGCGTCCCACGAATAGGCCTTGTCGATGCGAAGCGGCGTGCCGGCCTCGCCGACCAGCAAATCGTCCGGCCCGCAGACGAAGCCGAGCGGCATGCCGTCGAGCGGCGTCATCGGCTTGACGGTCTTGCCCGCCGGCTTCGGTCCGGGCGGCGCGGATCGAGGGTAGGGCGGCTTGAAGCGGAAGCCGCCGGGGACATCCACCGTGCCCAACAGC
>NZ_RZPL01000205.1:0-7964 GCF_004022805.1 Mesorhizobium sp. M7A.F.Ca.CA.002.04.1.1
CACTGGCACGGTATTCGCGTTCCAAACAAGATGGACGGCGTGCCGTTCCTGGTCCAGCCCTACGTCTACACCGGCGATCATTTCGACTACGCCTTCACGCCGCCCGATGCCGGCACCTTCTGGTACCACCCGCATTGCAACACGCTGGAGCAGATGGGCCATGGCCTGACGGGCGTGATCGTGGTCGAAAACCCAAGCGATCCGAAATTCGACGCCGAAATCGTCCTCAACTTGCGTGACTGGCGCCTCGGCGACGACGGTCAGTTCATCGACCAGTTCCGGCCGCGCGATGCCGCAAGAACCGGCACTTACGGCACGGTGCGCACCGCAAACTGGCTCGACCAGCCGCAATATGACACGCCGGCCGGAGGGCTGGTGCGGCTCAGGGTCGCCATCACCGACGTGACGCGCATCTACGCTTTTCGCGTCGACGGTGCGCAGGCGAGTGTCATGGCGCTCGACGGCAATCCGGTGCCTGAGCGTTTTTCGCCCGATGCCTTGCTGCTTGGACCCGGCCAGCGCATGGAGCTGGCCATACGCATGCCCGACGAGGAAGGCGCGATCGTCAGCTTGAGGGACGTCAGAGGCACCAAGCCAAAAATCCTGGCAACCCTGCGCGCGACAGGAAACTCCCTCAAACGGGACATTCGCGATGTTGCTCCACTGGAGCTCAATCCGGTGGCGGAAGTGGATCTCGCCAGTGCCAGGCATATTTCCCTGGCGCTCAGCGCCACGGCGGAAAATGTCCCGAGCGATGGCATCTGCGGCTCGCTGGGCTACAGTTTCTGGGCCATCAACAAAGTGCCGTGGCCCGGCGACACCAAGGATCCGACCGCGCCTCTGGCCGAACTGAAGCTTGGCCAAAGCTACGTCATCGACATGGAGAACCTGACGCCGCAATCCCATCCCATGCATCTGCACGGCATGAGCTTCAAGGTGCTGTCGTCCTCGACGCGCCAGGTTCAGCCCGTGATTTCCGACACCTATCTCATCCAGCCCAACGAGAAGGTTCAGCTCGGTTTCGTCGCCGATAATCCCGGCGACTGGCTGCTGCACTGCCACATCATCGAGCACCAGAAATCGGGAATGACGAGCTACGTCAGGGTGGTGTGAAGCCGCGTCAGCCTGCGCGTGGCGTCTGGACCGTCACTTGCGCAATTGAGCCTCGATCTCGTCGAGCACTTTGTCCTTGCCGATGCCGGTGAGGAAGGCGAGGCCCTTGATGACCGGCTTGGTCACCGAAGCGGAGATCGGGGTGGTTGCGACGATGAAGTCGACATTGTCGGCCAGTCCGGGCACTTCGGTGGCCTTTGCCTGCTGGGCATTGAAGGTGAGGCCGCGTTTCTTCATTTCCTCGGTGACGGCGACGTTGACCGCGGTCGAGGTGGCGATGCCCGTGCCGCAGGCGAAGAGAATGGTTTTCTGTCTGGACATCTCTGCTTCTCCTTGGTTATCAGCCGAGTACGGCTCGCACGTCTTCGAGGGTTCTGGCCGACCTCAAATCATCCAAGGCTTGCGGGTTCTGGATGGTGGCCATGACGGCCTGCAGCGCCTCAATCTGCTTGTCCTTGTCGTTGATGGCAAGCAGGAAAACGAAGCCGACCGGCAGCATCTCGTCGGGATCCTCCATGTTGGCGAAGGTCACTGGTTGCTTCAATGTGCCCATCGCGATGCCAGGCTTCAGCACATGCTCCGGATCGGTGTGCGGCACCGCGACATTGTCGGAGCGTTCCAGCGGCAGTCCTGTCGGGATGGTCAATTCGCGGCGCACGACCGCGTCGGCATAGGAGCTTTTGACATAGCCAAGTGTCTCCAGCCGGCCCGCCAGGATGCGGATGATCTCCTCATTGGTCGAGGCATCGGATCCGAGCACGATCGCGTCGGGATCCAGAAGCTGCATGAGGCCGTCGGACATTCTTTGCTCCGTCGATGAAATCGTGCGCCCCGAGGAGGGCGCACGATCGGGCTCCGTCGATGAAATCGGGCGCCCCGAGGAGGGCGCACGATCGGTTTGAAGGGTGGACCCTATCAGGTTCAGGCCGTCTCTTCGGCCGGCTCGTCCTCGGCGCCCGCGGCCCGCTCCCAGCCGAGCGGATTGCGGCGGTAGAGGACAAACAATGCCGCGATGACCACCGCGATCACGATGATGCCGACAAGTCCAAGCCCCTGGATCGCCTCGATGACCACGTAAGGCACCCACAGGAAGCCGTCGACCACCGAGGTGATCTGCAGCGCATCCGCCGGCAGCTTGAAGCCCGATGCGACGGCAGCACTTGTGAACAGCGGCGCCAGCGCGTTGGCGACGTAGAAGCCGATGGCCAGCGTCACCGTGCCGATCACCACCATGCGGAACACGTTGCCTTTGACCAGCGGCGCGGTCATGGCGACGATGAAGGGAATGACCGCAAGGTCGGCGAACAGGATGACGCGGTTGCCCGGCAGGATGATGGACAGGATGATCGCGATCGGCACCAGGATCAGCGACGACGAGATCGCGGCCGGATGGCCGATCAGGATCGCGGAATCGAGGCCAACAAGAAGCTCGCGATCGCCCGTGCGCTTGCGCACGAATGCCTGGGCTGCGTCGGAAACCGGCAGCAGGCCTTCCATCAGGATCTTGACCATGCGCGGCAGCAGCAGCATCACCGCGGCCAGCGTCATGCCGGTGCCCAGAACCTTGGCCAGCACCACGCTGAGATCACCCGCATTGTAGAAGGCGATCGCACCAAGCACGAGGCCGATGATGAGGCCCATCACGACAGGTTCGCCGAACACGCCGAACCTGCGCTCGATCGTATCGGTGTTGATGTTGATGCGGTTGATCCCGGGAATGCGGTCCATGATCCAGTTGAGCACAATGGCGATCGGCAGGATCTGCGCCGAGGCGAGATGCGGCACGGAGATGCCGGGCACGCCGTAGAACTGCTGCACCGCGCGCGCCGACCAGTCGGCGAACAACAGCGAGAGTGCTGCGACAAGTGCTGCGACCGCGATGCCATAGGCCAGGTTGTCGGTTGCGGCGACCACCAGCGAGCCGACAAAGGCGAAGTGCCAGAAGTTCCAGACGTCGACATTGAGCGTGCGCGTCATGCGTGTCAGCAACAGCACGATGTTGACGAGAATGCCGACCGGAATGACCCAAAGGCCGACCGATGAGCCGAAGGCGATCGCGGCCGCGGAGGGCCAGCCGACATCGATGATGTCGCGATGGATGCCGGTGTTGGTGACGATGGCCTTGGCGACGTCGCCAATCGACGTGAACATGAGGCCAAGCACCAGATTGATGCCGATGAAGGCGACGCCGATGGTGACGGCGGCGCGAAAAGCCTTGCTGACCTTGGCGCCCAGAACCACGGCGATGACGAAAATGACAATTGGCAGCAGGATCGTCGGGCCAAGCGTATCGATGGCCCCTTTTAGGCCCGCGAGAACAGTATCCATTTTTCCTCCCCTGGAGCCGCGAGCCTTCGCTCGACGCCTCGCAATGATGCTCCATCCAGCCTTTGACGCCGTGGCGCAAAGACACTCCCCAATTTGCCCAGAGGCGAATGCTTCCCGACTGTCGCGTCGGTGAACATTTGCCTTTGTTGACAAACGAATGTTTTATTGGGGTTGTCCGCTGCAATGTCAATTGGTTGGGCTTCGGCGAATCGAGCCCCGGCGGACGTGCCTTCCGAGACGATTTCGTGGGAAATTGCCGGTCGCGACCGGGTTTCGTTGGCAAATAGAACCCATTCCCTGCTATCCGACCCCAAATCACGAAGCTGTGGACATTCCTGCATGACCAACGTCGCCCTGACCGGGCTTGCCCGTGATCTCGCCAAGCGTGCCGCCGAGAACCGCCCGGTGCGCATCGGTGTCATCGGTTCGGGCGAAATGGGCACCGATCTGGTCACGCAGGGCATGCTGATGCCGGGCATTTCGGTCTGCGCCGTCTCGACGCGCCGCCCGCACACCGCGCGCGACGCTATCCGTATCGCCTATGGCGACGAAGCCATGGCGGTCGAAGCCGACACCGCCTCGAAAGTCACCGCGGCAATCGAGGCGGGAAAAATCGCCGTCACATCCAACGAGATGCTGGTCACCAATCCGCTGATCGACGTCGTCATCGACGCCACCGGCAAGCCGGGCGTCGCCGCCGATTTCGACCTCATGGCGATGGAGCACGGCAAGCATCTGGTGATGATGAACGTCGAGGCCGACGTCACCATCGGCTGCTATCTCAAGCAGCAGGCCGACCGGCTTGGCGTCGTCTATTCGGTGGGTGCGGGCGACGAGCCGTCGAGCTGCATGGAACTGATCGAGTTTGCGTCGGCGCTCGGGCTGACCATCGTGTCGGCCGGCAAGGGCAAGAACAACCCGCTCAACCACGATGCCGTACCGGACGATTATCGCGCCGAAGCGATCCGCCGCAACATGAACCCGCGCATGCTGGTCGAGTTCGTCGACGGCTCCAAGACCATGGTCGAGATGTGCGCCATCGCCAACGCCACCGGGCTGGTGCCGGACGTCCCCGGCATGCACGGCCCCAGGGCCGATCGCGACGACCTCGCCAAGGTGCTCATCCCGCGCGAGGATGGCGGTCTGCTCACGAAGAAAGGCGTCGTCGACTACACGGTCGGCAAGGGCGTCGCGCCCGGCGTCTTCGTCATCGTCGAGGCGACGCATCCGCGCATCATCGAGCGCATGGACGATCTGCATATCGGGCACGGCCCCTATTACAGCCTGTTCCGGCCTTATCATCTGACGTCGCTGGAAGTGCCGCTGACCGCAGCCCGCATCGTGCTTTTCGGCAAGCCCGACATGGTGCCGTTGCCGCGGCCCGTGGCCGAAGTCTGCGCCGTTGCCAAGCGCGACCTAGTCGCCGGCGAGACCTTCGATGCGATCGGCGAGACTTGTTACCGCTCCTGGACGATGACCGTCGGCGAAGCCCGCGCCCAGCGCGCCGTGCCGGTCGGCCTGCTCGAGGGCGGCAAGGTGCTGAAACCGGTCACGAAAGGCGAATTGCTGACGGCGGATAATGCGTCGCCCGACCAGACGACGAGGCTGTTCGCCTTGCGCCGGCTGCAGGATGAGATGCTGTACGGGACAAACTGAGGATTTATCTCCCCAGTTCGACCGACCGCAGCCGCGCAGCCTCCACCGCTTGCGTCAGCAGATTGGTCAGCCGGTCCTCGCCCATCAGAACGGCCAGCGCCGCGGCCGTCGTGCCGTTGGGGCTGGTGACCTGCTGGCGCAGCACGCCCGGTTCCTCGCCGCTTTCGGCGGCGAGCGAGGCGGCGCCATAGACGGTCTGCATGGCGAGCAGCTTGGCGGTCGCCGTCGGCAGACCGGCCTTCTCGGCGGCAACCGTCAGCGCTTCGATGAAATGGAAGATATAGGCCGGCCCCGATCCGGACACGGCGGTCACCGCATCCATCAGGCCCTCATCGTCGATGGTGGCCACTTCGCCGCTCGCCGACAAAAGGTCGGCGACGAAACGCTTGGTGTCATCGGACACGAGCTTGTTGGAGAACACCACCATCATGCCCTTGCCGATCGCCGCGGGCGTGTTGGGCATGCAGCGCACGATCGGCGCGCGGTTGCCGAGGATTTCCTCGAGGGTGGCGGCAGGCGTGCCGGCGGCGATGCTGACGAAGGTGGTGCGGCCGTCGCCGAAGCGCTTGTAGGCGGCCGTGACGTCGCGGATCACCTGCGGCTTCACCGCGATGACCACGAGATCGGGCAGGGCATCGGCCGGTATGCTACCGGCATCGGCTGATGTCGCGCAGCCCAGCGTTGCCGCGCGATTGCGCAGATCGGCATTGGGCTCGACCACGAAAACCGCCGACGGCGCGAGCTTGCCGGATTTCAGCCAGCCCGAGAGCATGGCGTAGCCCATATTGCCGCAGCCGGCGAGAACAAGCCTGATCGTCATCGAAAGCCCTCCAGAGGAAGGCCTTCACATAGACGATGGCGCTTCCCTGGGGAAGCCCCATCAGGATCGCGAGCCGCGATCGGGATCGCGCACCGCGATTGGCCGCAGCGACACTTGCCTGAGGCCGAGCACGCCGAGCACGAAGAACAGCCAGACCGGGTCGCCGCGATGGAAGAAGAAGCTTTCGAGGAAAGCGTTAAGCGCCGTGAACAGCACCACCATCATGAAGAAGTCGCCGAGAAAGATGTTTTCCCTGCGCAACGGAATGCGCATGTAGTCGCGCAGCGGCGCGATGAGGAAGGTGTAGACCGCCACGCATAGTGCCGGAATGCCCATCAGCACGGCGATGTCGAGATAGCCGTCATGGCCGTGCACGATGGTCCTGATGTCCCAGGGCCGGTCGAATGGCTGGTCTTGGTTGAGCAAGAGCGGCGTGCCCCAGAAGCTCTCATAGCCGTAGCCGGTCCATGGCTTCTTCGCCAGCATGCTGCCGGCGAACTCCCACAGCGTCGTGCGGCCGGTATAGGTCATGCCGGGGAAATAGATCGCCGCCAGATGTTTCACAGGCGGCAGGAAGACGATGCCCAGCGTGCCGACAGCCGTGGCGATGATGGCCAGCGCAAACAGGATCGGCGTGCCGAGCCGCATGCCTATCAGGCTCGGGAACATGACGATCAGGATCGAGAACGGCACCAGGCCGGCTGTCGTCTTGGAGCCGGTGTGCAGCATGAAGATCATCGCCGCGAGGAAGATCCCGGCGCCCCAGTAGCGCTGCCCGCGCCGGTAGAGATAGAGGCCTGCGAAGCTGAGGCAGGCCATGACCGGCCCGGCAATGTTCTTGTGGGTGAACACGCCGCGCCACAGGCCGGCATGTTCGGGCTCCTGCGAGTCGGCTGTGTGCATCGCCTCGTGCGGAAAGACGATGAGGCCGAGATAGGAAAGGCCCATGACCACGACGGCGGTGAAGATGATCACCTTCGAGAAGGCCTCGGCGTCGCGCGGCAGCACCAGGATCGTCGCCATCGTCAGGATGCCGATCAGCGTGAAGGAGGCGGCGCGCATGGCCGAAGGCGGATCGGTCGACAGGATCACCGAGAGGAAAAAGAAGCCCAGCATCAACACCCAGGATGGGCTCAGCAGCGAGCGCACCACGCGCGGATCGGCAAAGGCCATCAGCGAGAAGATCGACATGGCGCCGAGCGAACCGAAGCCAAGCTGGTTGACGATGTCGCCGCCTTGACCGGTGAGTTCGGCGCCGCCCGGCTGGAACGGCCGGAACGACACCATGATGACGGTGAACAGCAGCGCGGCAATGGCGGTGGCCACGCCTTCGCGCGTGAACGCGTCGCCGAGCGGCGCGCGCTCAGTTTTTCTCAGGCTGGCGGTATTGCTCATTGGCATATCCGAATTCGGCCAGCACGCGGCCCAGCGCCACATGGACGGGGTAGATGGCGATCGCCGGCGATCGGGTCCGCGCCAGCCGGATCAGGCCGCGAAACGGCGAGGCGGCAAGCAGTGCCAGGCTCTTCAGCAACACTTTGGCGCCGGCCATTGGCGTGCCGGCGCGCTTCTTCTTTTCGACCAGTGTCGAGATGACGCCGTTGCGCAGGCTGCGGGCGCGGATCCAGTCGGCTTCGATACGCCGCGCCGGAACGGTTTCCAGCACCTTGGCCTCGGCGCACCAGCCCAGCACAAAGCCCTTTTGCACCGACCGGCTGAGAAAGTCGGAATCGCCGCCGCCCATGAAATTGAATCTGAGATCGAGAAAGGGCGGACCCATGGCGATCAGCACGTTGCGCCCGACCAGAAGATTGCCCGACGAATAGAGCGCCGGCACGCGTCCGGTTTCCCGGTAAGGCGGCGCGAACACCGGATGCTCTGCCCATCGCGCATGGGCGGGGTCGGCAAACACGGGCACCTGCGGGCCGCCGACAATGTCGGCGCCGAGCGTTTCGGCAGCCAGGCACATCCGTTCCAGCCACTGCGGATCGGCGATCTCGTCGTCGTCGATGACCAGCAGATGCCTGAAGTTCGGGAATTGCAGGAT
>NZ_RZPL01000206.1:0-7956 GCF_004022805.1 Mesorhizobium sp. M7A.F.Ca.CA.002.04.1.1
GCTTTGCGCATGGCCCGGTCCAGCGACATGGTTTTGCCCTTCGACGCCCTTCAATGACCTCGCTCTTGCCTTCAAACTGCCGTCACGAATCTCGTATAAGAGTGGCTCGTGGCGGGAGAGGAAGAAGGAGGCGAACCGATATGCAGAACGAACGTGAAATCGACGCCCTGCTCTCACCTGGCGAGGCTGGATCGATCATCGACCGGCTGATGGCAATGCCGCATCCGAAGGACGGCACGCGCCGCTCGAACGAATGGGATCGCGCTGTGGCCAGCCGTTTCGAGACCCATCTTGCCAAGCAAATGCGCTCGCAGATCGACGGCGGCAGCGACCGTCAGAACGCTGCCTGATTCTATCATAGTCAGCCCCGGCGCAGCCTGACCGGCGCTTCGCCGAAAGCCCTTGAAAACGCTCTTGAAAACGCCGCGGCGGATGAGAATCCGGTCCGCCCGGCAATATCGGCCATGGCGATCCTTGTATCGACCACCAGCCGGCGCGCGGCGCCCAGGCGCAGCCTGAGATAATAGGCGCCCGGTGTCTCGCCGATCGATTTGCGAAAGATGCTCTCCAGCGTCCGTGCCGTCACGCCGGCGCGCTTGGCCACCGCTTCAATGGTCAGCGGCTGGTCGACATGCGCTTCCATCAGCCGGATCGCTTGCGCCAGCCGCGGATCATAGCCATCGAGCCGGCCGAGCGAGACCAGCGGCTGTGCGTCGGTGGCGGCGCGCGCCTGGTCGTAGATGAAGACGCTGGCGACATCGAGCGCGACGGCCATGCCGAGCCTCGTGCGGATGAGATGCAGCATCAGGTCGAAGGTCGGCGACGCGCCGCCCGAGGTGAACACCGGCCCGTCGATAACATAGCGGTCAGGGCGGACATCGACGCCGGGGAATGCCGAGGAAAAATCCTCCATGTCCTCCCAGTGGGTGGTGGCGCTGCGTCCTTCCAGCAGGCCGGCGCGCGCCACCAGCCAGGTGCCGGCTTCGACACCGCCGCAAGCGCGTGCTGTCCGTGCGGCCCGGCGCAGGCCGGACAACAGAGCCGAGGTTGCATAGTTCTGGGTGCCGAAGCCGGCGACGACGACAAGAACGTCGGTCGACTCGCCCGCATCGAAGCGGCCGCCGACCGCCACCGGCAGGCCGCAAGTGGTGACTGGAGCCTCGCCGGTCACCGAGACCAGCTTGAAATCGAACAGGGTCTCGCCGGAGATGCGGTTGGCCGCGCGCAGTGGATCGACGGCGGATGCGACGCACATGATCGACGAACCGGAAAATACCAGCAGCGTCACCCTAAGCGGCGAGCGCTCGGCGCGAAAGATCGTTGGTTTTTCGCTTTTCGTCATGGAAGCTTCGTAAAACGCAAAACAGTTTCCGGCAAGTCGGGCATTGTTGAGGTCTATTTCTTTCGGATGAGAGTTCCATGCCGCTTGCGATGAACCGTGAGGTCTTCATTACCTGTGCCGTGACCGGGTCCGGCGGGTCGCAGGACCGCAGCCCGCATGTGCCGCGCTCGCCCAAGCAGATCGCGGATTCCGCCATCGATGCGGCCAAGGCGGGCGCCGCCATCGTGCATTGCCATGTGCGCGATCCCGAGACCGGTAGGCCGAGGCGCGACGTACATCTCTACCGCGAAGTGACCGAGCGCATCCGCGCGGCAGAAGTCGACGTCATCCTGAACCTGACCGCCGGCATGGGCGGCGACATGGTGTTCGGATCGCCGGAAGCGCCGCTGCCGCTCAACGAAAAAGGCACCGACATGGGCGGTGCCACCAACCGCATGGAACATGTGCGCCAATGCCTGCCGGAAATCTGCACACTCGACTGCGGCACCATGAATTTCGCCGAGGCCGACTATGTCATGACCAACACGCCCGGCATGCTGCGCGCCATGGGCGGCATGATGACGGCGCTCGGCGTCAAGCCGGAGATCGAGGCTTTCGACACCGGCCATCTGTGGTTCGCCAAGCAACTGGTCGAGGAAAAGGTGCTCAACCCGGATGCGCTGGTGCAGCTTTGCATGGGCGTGCCGTGGGGTGCGCCTGATGATCTCAACACCTTCATGGCCATGGTCAACAATGTGCCGTCGACCTGGAACTGGTCGGCCTTCGCCATCGGCCGCAACCAGATGGCTTATGCCGCGGCGGCGGTGCTGGCCGGCGGCAATGTCCGCGTCGGGCTGGAGGACAATCTGTGGCTCGACAAGGGCGTGCTGGCCACCAATGCACAGCTGGTCGAGCGCGCCGCCAGCATCGTCACCAATCTCGGCGCCAGAATCCTTGGACCGGAAGAGGTACGGCAGAAGCTCAACCTCACCAAGCGGGCGCCGATCGCGGCATAATTATTCGTCGGGAGGGTCGGCATGACTACCGTAAAATTCACCGCGATGAAGGATGGCGACCGGGACGACTACGAGTTCCTGACCGCGCATGAAATCGACTATGCGGCCAGGACCGGCGAGCGGCTGCTCGACGCGCTGGTGCAGCTCGACGCGGGTCTTTCCGGCTACAAGATCACCCGGCTCGGCCATTCGCTGCAGGCAGCGACACGTGCCTGGCGCGACGGCGCAGACACCGACTGGATCGCTTGCGCGCTGCTGCACGACATCGGCGACATCTATGCGCCTTACAATCACGACGAATATGCCGCTTCGATCCTGAAACCTTTCGTGCGCGAGCAATGCACTTGGGTGGTGGAAAAGCATGGCGACTTCCAGCGGCTCTATTATGCCCATCATCTCGGCGGCAACCGCCACGCCCGCGACCGCTTTGCCGGCCATGCTTATTTCGACGATTGCGACCAGTTTTGCGAACGCTGGGACCAGCCCAGCTTCGACCCCGACTATGACACGCTGTCGATGGAATTCTTCCGGCCCTTCGTGCTCGAAGTCTTTGCCCGCAAGGCCTACGATCCCTCGGTGATCCGAGCCGGCGAGCGCGTGCCCCTCATCGATCCCGCAACCGCCGCGACAAGAACCGGAGCTTCAGCATGAGCATCATCAACAAGGCAGCCGCCATCGGTGGCGGTGTGATCGGCGCCGGCTGGGTGGCGCGCCTGCTGCTCAACGGCATCGACGTGTCGATCTTCGATCCCGATCCCGAGGCGTCGCGCAAGGTCGGCGAAGTGATGAAGGGCGCGCGCCGCGCCTACAAGCAGATGGTGCCCGGCGGCCTGCCGAAAGAGGGCAAGCTGACCTTCGCCAAGACCATCGCCGAAGCGGTCGCCGATGCCGATTTCATCCAGGAGAGCGTGCCGGAGCGGCTCGACCTGAAACACCGCGTGCTGGCCGAGATCGACGCTCACGCGCCGGCCAACGCGATTGTCGGCTCCTCGACTTCCGGTATCAAGCCGACCGACATGCAGGTGGCGATGAAGAAGCATCCGGAGCGGCTGGTCGTCGGCCATCCGTTCAACCCGGTCTATCTCCTGCCGCTGGTGGAGATCGTCGGTGGCGAGCAGACCTTCCCCGAGGCGATCGAGGTCGCCAAGGAGATGTATGCCTCGATCGGCATGAAGCCTGTCGTCATCCGCAAGGAGATCGAGGCCTTCGTCGGTGACCGCCTGCTCGAAGCGGCATGGCGCGAGGCGCTGTGGCTGATCAAGGACGGCATCTGCACGGTCGAGGAACTCGACGACATCATGCGCTACGGCTTCGGCCTGCGCTGGGCGCAGATGGGCATGTTCCAGGTCTATCGCGTCGCCGGCGGCGAGGCCGGCATGCGCCACTTCATGGCGCAGTTCGGGCCGTGCCTGAAATGGCCATGGACCAAGCTGATGGACGTGCCTGAGTTCAACGACGAACTGGTCGACCTGATCGCCACGCAGTCGGACGAACAGGCGCATGGGCTGTCGATCCGCGAGCTGGAAAAGATCCGCGACGACAATCTGGTCGCCATCATGGATGCGCTGTCGAAACAAAACAAAGGCAAGGGCTGGGGCGCCGGCGCGCTGCATAAGGACTATACCAGGCAGCTGGCCAAGCTGGCGGCGAAGAAGCCCATGGCCTCCAAGGCGGCCGAGAAGGCCAAAGCCTTGAAACCGGTCAAGAAAGCCGAAAAGCCGAAGAAAAAGACCGGCAAGAAGAAAGGCTGAGAGCATGGATTTCGGGCTGTCGGAGGAACAGAAGCTCATCGTCGAGACGACGCGCGCGTTCGTCGAGAACGAGCTTTACCCGCATGAGCGCGAGGTCGAGCGCACCGGCGTGCTGCGCCGCGACCTGATCGAGGAGATCAAGGTAAAGGCGATCGAGGCCGGGCTCTATGCCGCCAACATGCCGGCCGATGTCGGCGGAGCGGGCCTCGATACGGTGACCTGGCTGCTCTACGAGAAGGAACTCGGCCGCGCCAATTACGCGCTGCACTGGACCTGCGTGTCGCGCCCCTCCAACATCCTCCTGGCCGGCACGCCCGAGCAGCGCGAGAAATATCTGTTCCCCTGCATCCGTGGTGAGAAATGGGACTGCCTGGCCATGACCGAGCCGGGCGCCGGCTCCGATTTGCGTGGCATGAAGGCAACCGCCGTGCAGGACGGTGACGACTGGGTGCTGAACGGCACCAAGCATTTTATCTCCCACGCCGACCTCGCCGACTTTGCCATCGTTTTCATGGCCTCAGGCGAAGAGGATTCGCCGCGCGGCAAACGCAAGAAGATCACCGCCTTCTTCGTCGATAAGGGCACCAAAGGCTTCACCGTCCGTGACGGCTACCGCAACGTCTCGCATCGCGGCTACACCAACGCCATCCTCGAATTCGACGATTGCCGGCTTCCCGCCGCCCAGGTGTTGGGCGAAGTCCATAAGGGGTTCGACGTCGCCAATTCCTGGCTCGGCGCCACCCGGCTGCAGGTCGGCGCCACCTGCCTCGGCCGCGCCGAGCGTGCGCTTGGCCATGCCGTCGAATACGCCGCGCAACGCCAGCAGTTCGGCCAGCAGATCGGCAAGTTCCAGGGCGTATCGTTCAAGCTTGCCGACATGGCGACCGAACTCAAGGCCGCCGACCTGATGGTGTTCGAAGCCGGCTGGAAGTACGATCAGGGCACCGTCACCGACCAGGACATGGCCATGGCCAAGCTGAAGGCCACCGAAATGCTCGCATACGTTGCCGATGAAGCGATCCAGATCCATGGCGGCATGGGGCTGATGGACGATCTGCCGCTGGAGCGCATCTGGCGCGACGCGCGCGTCGAGCGCATCTGGGAAGGCACATCCGAGATCCAGCGCCACATCATTTCAAGGGCGCTGCTGCGCCCGTTCGGGGCATAACATATGCATAAACTGGAGCGTCTCCTGCGGCCTAAATCGATCGCCGTCTTCGGCGGTGCGCAGGCTGCAGCCGTCGTCGCGCAATCGATCAAGATGGGTTTTGCCGGCGAGATCTGGCCGGTGCATCCGACCAAGGACGAGGTTGCCGGTCGCAAGGCCTATCGTTCGGTGGCTGACCTGCCCGGCGCGCCGGATGCTGCCTTTGTCGGCGTCAACCGGCATTTGACCATCGAGGTGATCAAGGCGCTGGCCGAACGCGGCGCCGGCGGCGCCGTCTGCTTTGCCGCCGGCTTCCTCGAAACCGAGGCCTATGACGATGATGGCGAGCGGCTGCAGGCCGAGCTGGTCGCGGCGGCGGGCCAGATGCCGATCATCGGGCCGAATTGCTACGGCCTGATCAATTATGCCGACGGCGCGCTGCTGTGGCCCGACCAGCATGGCGGCATAAGACTGGCCGAGGGCGGCAAGGGCGTCGCCATCATCACCCAGTCCTCCAACATCGCCATCAACATGACCATGCAGAAGCGCGGCCTGCCGATCGCCTTCCTGATGACCGCCGGCAACCAGGCGCAGACCGGCCTGTCCGAAATGGCGCTCGGCCTGATCGAGGATGAGCGGGTCACGTCGCTCGGCCTGCACATCGAGGCCTTCGATTCGGTAGCCGGCTTCGAACGGCTGGCGGCACGAGCCCGCGAGCTGAAGAAGCCGATCATCGCCATGAAGGTCGGCCGTTCCGAACAGGCCAGGCAAGCGACTGTCTCGCATACCGCGTCGCTCGCCGGCTCGGACGCGGCCTCGGGTGCGTTCCTGCGGCGGCTCGGCATTGCGCGCGTCGATTCGATCCCTGCCTTCATCGAGGCGCTGAAGCTGCTGCACATCACCGGACCTTTGCCCGGCTATAGGCTGTCGTCGATGAGCTGCTCCGGCGGCGAGGCCTCCGTCATGGCCGACAGCGCCGAAGGCCGCTGGGTCAATTTCCCTGTGCTGACCGACAGCCACCGCGCCCATGTCAAATCGACGCTCGGGCCGCTGGTCGCGGTCGCCAATCCCTTGGACTATCACACCTTCATCTGGAACAACGAGCCGGCGATGACCGCCACCTTCACCGCCATGGTGTCGGGCGGTTTCGACCTCAACATGCTGGTGCTCGATTTTCCGCGACCCGACCGCTGCTCGGTCACCGACTGGTGGGCGACGTTGCGCGCTTTCGAATCGGCGCTCAAGACCAACAAGGCGCATGGTGCGATCGTCTCCTCGCTGCCGGAGAACCTGCCGGAGGAATACACCGCCGAACTGATGGCGCGCGGCATGGTGCCGTTGTTCGGCATTTCGGAAGCGATGGATGCAGCCGGCGCAGCAGCCTTCATCGGCTGGGCTTGGGCTGAACCGCAGGCGCAGCCGATCGACACGTCGGCCTCCGGCGCCTCTGGCGGGGACCACGTCACGCCCGACGAAGCCGAGGCGAAGTCACGGCTGATCAAAGCCGGCCTGCCGGTGCCGAAGGGCGAGCGCGCCGCCAATGCCGTCGAAGCGGTGATTTCGTCCATGGCGCTCGGCTTTCCCGTCGCGTTGAAGGCGCTCGGCGTCACCCACAAATCCGAAGTTGGCGCTGTCAGGCTCAATCTCAGGGATGCCGAATCCGTCAGCACCGCAGCGCATAACCTGTTGCCGCTCGGCACCGGGCTCTATGTCGAGCGCATGGTGCGCGACGGTGTTGCCGAACTCATCGTCGGCTTCACCCGCGATCCGATGTTCGGCGCGGTGATGACGCTCGGCACTGGTGGCGTGCTGGTCGAGCTGTTGCGCGACAGCGTCACGCTGATGCTGCCGGCGACCCGCGACGATATCGAGGCGGCGCTGCGCGGCCTGAAACTGTTCCCGTTGCTCGAAGGCTATCGCGGCCGGCCGAAGGCCGATGTCGCGGCTGCCATCGATGCTATCTCTGGCATTGCCGCCTTCGTGCAGCAGAATGCCGGTGAGATCGAAGAACTCGACATCAACCCGCTGATCGTCTGTGCAGAGGGCAAGGGCGCCTGGATCGCCGACGCGCTGCTGGTGCTGGGAGAGAACAAGAATGTCTGACGTCATTTCGACCCGCCGCGAGGGCACCATCCTCGAAGTCACCCTCGACCGGCCCAAGGCCAACGCCATCGACCTGAAGACCTCGCGGCTGATGGGCGAGACCTTCAAGGCGTTCCGAGACGATCCGGAATTGCGCGTCGCCATCGTCAAGACCGCTGGCGACAAGTTCTTCTGCGCGGGCTGGGACCTCAAAGCAGCTGCCGGCGGCGATGCGGTCGACGGCGACTATGGCGTCGGCGGCTTTGCCGGCCTGCAGGAGCTGCGCGACCTCAACAAGCCGATCATCGCGTGCGTCAACGGCATGGCGGTCGGCGGCGGCTTCGAGCTGGCGCTGTCCTGCGACCTCATCTACGCCTCCGATCATTCCTCCTTCGCGCTGCCCGAGATCCGAGCCGGCACGCTGGCCGACGCGGCGACGATCAAGCTGCCGAAGCGCATCCCCTACCATGTCGCCATGGACCTTCTGCTCACCGGCCGCTGGATGGATGTCGCTGAAGCGCATCGCTGGGGCTTGGTCAACGAAGTGCTGCCCAAGGAAAAGCTGGAAGATCGCGTCTGGGAGATCGCCCGGCTGCTCGCAGGCGGCCCACCGCTGGTGTTTGCCGCGATCAAGGAGAC
>NZ_RZPL01000207.1:0-7951 GCF_004022805.1 Mesorhizobium sp. M7A.F.Ca.CA.002.04.1.1
GCCATGGTTTGCGCGATGCCTCTCTGCTCTGTGTCCAGGTCAGCCATCTGCCCGCGGGCCCGCACCCCATGCCTTCGCACCCGGTCCACGGTGGCGGAAAAACTTCCACTAGACCGTTCCGGAGGCTCCCCATAGCATGAGTCCGGAAGCTGGAAAGGGTTCGTCTCGATGAAAAAAGCCAAGGAAAGTCCCGCCGCGCCAACTTCGGGGCCGCTGAAGATCAGGATCGGCGGCAAGGAACGGGAGTTCGACATCGAAAACCCCGTGCTTCCCGACTGGGTCGAGGACAACAAGCTGACTGCCGGCGGCTATCCCTACGACAAGAAGATGAAAAGTGATGAGTATGACGAGACGCTCGAGAAGCTGCAGATCGAGCTGGTCAAGGCGCAGGCCTGGCTGCAGTCGACCGGCAAACGGGTGATGGCGCTGTTCGAGGGCCGCGACGCTGCCGGCAAGGGCGGCACGATCTTCGTGGTGCGCCAGTACCTCAATCCGCGCACGGCACGCAACGTGGCGCTGACCAAGCCGACCCCGACCGAACTGGGGCAATGGTACTACCAGCGCTATGTCGACCACTTCCCGACTTCAGGCGAATTCGTCACCTTCGACCGCTCCTGGTACAATCGCGCCGGCGTCGAGCCGGTGATGGGTTTCTGCACGCCGCAGCAGCACGAGCAGTTTCTCGACGAGACGCCGCATTTCGAGCGGATGATCTCCAACGAGGGGATTCACTTCTTCAAATTCTGGCTGAACATCGGCCGGGAAACGCAGCTCGAGCGCTTCCACGACCGCCGCTACAGCCCGCTGAAGAGCTGGAAGTTTTCGCCCATCGACGTTGCGGGCATCACCAAGTGGGACGACTACACCAAGGTGCGCGACACAATGTTCGAGCGCACCCACAAGGAATTCGCGCCGTGGATCATCGTACGGGCCAATGACAAGCGGCGCGCGCGGCTTGCGGTCATGCGGCGCATCCTGTCGTCTCTGCCCTATGAGGGGCGCGATCTCGAAATCATCGGCAAGGAAGACAAGAAGATCATCGGCGAAGGGCCGTCATTCCTGGGAAAACAGGATTGACGCTTTTTTGCGTCGCGCGGCAGGAACCGCGCGACGCAATCATGATGCTTAAGCCGCCAGCCTGGCGATACGCTGCAATCGCCGCAGCGTCGTATCATCCTGCAGCGCCTGCTGGAAAAGCGAGATCTCCTGATCGATGCGATCGCAGAGGGCCTCGGTGTTCCCCTTCAGCAGGCCGCGCGTCTGCAGCAGGGCGGCGACCGGCTTCTTGACGAGCTGTCTTGCCCGACCAAGGGCCGCCTCCTCGACGGTGCCTCCCGGCACGATCTCCGCGACCAGGCCGAGCGCCCTGGCATCTTCGGCGCGAAGCGTGTCGCCGAGGCAGAAGAAGCGGAAGGCACCGGCGTAGCCGAGCTTCTGCGGCGCCAGGATGCTGGTCGCCGCATCCGGCACCAGGCCGAAATCGACGAACGGCACCCTGAACGTGCTCTCATCGGACGCGATCACCATGTCGCAATGGAACAGGATGGTGCAGCCGACACCGACGGCATCGCCATCGACGCAGGCAAGGATGGGCTTTGGAAACGTCGCCAGCGTGCGGAACAGGTCGGTGACGGCGGCGATCAGTTTCTGGTGCTTGGTGGCGTCGAGGAATTCGGAGAAGTCGCCGCCCAGACAGAAACAGCCTGCCAGGCCGCGCAAGACGACGACGCGAACCTCCTCATTGTCGGCTGCTTCATGGAAGGTCCTTGCCAGGCTTTCATAGGCCCTCCTGTCCAGCACCGGCCGGCCGTCACTCGACGACACGGTGACCACCAGCGTGTGGTTGCGAAGTTCAGGTTGCGGATGTGTGCTCATGACTGTCTCCGATCTCATGACGCACGCCTTTGCCCGAGCATGTCGGGATATCCCCTGGCCAGCACGGGAGCAAAATGATTGCGGCGCGACCGCACCACATCGAGTGTGTGCTCGTTGAAGGTCAGCAAGGTGGCGACCACCTGCTGGTTGCCATAGGTGCGCTGATAGCCAAGCGGGGTCGCCAGGAAATGCAGTTGCAAGGCGCGCAGCACCCACATCGGCTCGAACTCGATGATCACCTTGTCGACGCCGCGCTTCAGCCCCCACTCGACGAAACCGGCAATCAGTTCGGTGCCGACGGTCGAAACGCCGCGACGGCCATCGCGAAAACCGGGAGCCACCGCATAGCGGGTCAATTCCCAGATGTTTGGACCCGACGGCGGCGTTCCTTCGGAAAGATCGGTCAAGACCTCGGTCAGCAGATGTGGCCGCGTCGTCGGCAACATCCTCTGATAACCCGCCACTTCACCGCCCCTGATGACGATCTGATGGACCGCCTCGTCGTGATCGAACTGGTCGAGTTCGAGCCCGTCGGGGCGTCTGAGGTCATCCCACCCCATCTCCTCGACGAATATCTTGTAGCGCAAACGATGGACGGCCTCCCAAAGGTCGGGACGTTCCATCAATTCCTGGGTTGTAAGGGAAAAAAGCATTCCGCCGTCTCCTGCGTTCAGAGGAAGATACGGCCGTGCTTTGATGAGAAAATTGCGTGATCGCGTAGGCAAGGATTTCAGGTCGGCACGGCCGACCTAACTAATGTAGCCGCGCCGTATCGCTTCCGCGACGGCCTGCACCCTGTTGACGGCACCTAGTTTGCTTTTGGCGTTAAGAAGATGTTTCTCCGAGGTGTGTTCGGAAATGCCGAGGATTTGCGAAATCTCCCATTCGGACTTGCCGACGGCGGCCCATTGCAGGCATTCGCGCTCGCGCGGCGTCAGCACGATATGATCGATGGTCCTGTTCGCCATGGTGTGGAGTTGCATGGCGCGGCCAACCGCGTAGGTCGAGACCAGCGACACCTGGCCGAATTCGGCGGCGGACAATTCCACGGCCTCGCCGCCCAGCGACACCATGACGATCTGGCCGTCGAGCGTGATCAGCGGAAAGGCCAACCCATCGCGCAGTTTGAAGGCGCCGGCATCGCCCATCACCTCGCCGCTGCTCTTGTCTATGCGGATGCCTTGGGACGCTTCGTGCCACTGGAAGGGCGCCTGCAACTGTTTCATATGGCTGACGACCGGGTCATGATCGACATAGTTGCGCGCGACATAGCGCTCCAGCCACTCGCCAGGCCAATCGCAGAGAAGCACATGCTGCTTTTGCTGGCCGGCCGGCGTGCCTGGCTGCGGGACGGTTCCCGCCATCAGTGCGGTGAGACCGAAATCCGATGTTATGCCCAGCAGCCTTTCGCAGACCGCCGCCGCCGTTGCGGCGTGCTGCAGTTGGTCTATGTATTCCAGCGTGCGATCGAACTGACCCATCGCAACATCAACCCCATGTTGCCTTGTGCATTGCGGCCAATGATGCGTGCCTGATTTACACTTCGCCACCGACCACGGATTGCAAATCGCATACTTATTTTGTGGCTCCCTCTCATCGAGGCGACCGAAGCTGATTTGCAAACCGGCTAAATCATATCCTGAAATCGGCGTGTTGAAATCAAAAACCATTGTGCCTGTACCATTTTCGTACCAAAACCGGTGCGAGCACGACTGTGGCGGAGTTTTATCTTGGCGTTCCGGTGGAGGTCCTTCGCCTTTGCGATGCTGATCGGGTTGCTGTCGTTCGCCGACGGTGCGCGCGCCGCGGCGCCTCAGGTTCCGGTGCTGTGGGATGCCAAGGAGCGGCTGCCCAAGCCAGACCTTTCGAAGCTGCCCCGGCTGAGATTCCTCACCACCACGGACTTCCCGCCTTTCAACTTCCTCGACGGTGCGGGAAAGCTGTCCGGCTTCCACATCGATCTGGCACGCGCCATCTGCGCCGAGCTTGGCATTGTCGAAAAATGCCAGATCCAGGCCCTGCCCTGGGCCGAGCTGGAAGGCGCACTGCGGAAAGGCGAAGGCGAGGCGATCATCGCCGGCATCGCCGCCACACCGGAATCGCGCGCGACCTACGCCTTCTCACGCTCCTATCTGCAGTTTCCGGCGCGCTTCATCATGCCGAAGGGCAAGGCGCTGACCGAGCCCGTCTTTGACAAATTGCACGGCAAGCGTGTCGGCGTGATATCAGGCTCGGCGCATGAGCGCATGCTGCGCGACTATTTCAACACGGTCCAGGTCGTCCCTTTCGACAGGCCGGAAGAACTGTATGCCGATCTCAAGGCCGGCAAGGTCGACGCCGCCTTCGGCGACGGCATGCGCCTGGCTTTCTGGCTGGGCGGCTCGGACGCGGCGGGCTGCTGCCGCTTTGCCGGCGGGCCCTATCTGGCGCCCGAATATCTGGGCACGGGCATGGCCATCGCCACCAAGGCTGACAATCCGGCGCTGGCCGCAGCGATCGACTACGCGCTGCAGGAAATTTCAATGAAAGGCACGTTCGCCGAATTTTATCTGCGCTATTTCCCCGTCAGTTTTTTCTAAAGCCAAGGACTTTCAGGTCAGGGTACGCAGCCGCGCCTTGGCCGCGCGGCCGATGGCAGCAACCGTCAGCGTGTCGAGATCGAGCTGACGCCGGATCAGCTGCAGCACCCGCACCTCTTCCATGCGCATTTCGAGGTCGACGGCGGCAACCTCGAAGGCGGCGGCATAGGCGGTGTCGCGCAGCCGCTCGGGCAAGACCTCGGCGACTTCAGCCAGCACGCCCTCCAGCCCATCCTTTTCGTGCAGGCGCTTCTGGCAGCCCTGGGCGACGCCGACCAGCCTGTCGTGGTTGAAGTCCTCGAACACCGGCCAGGAGCGGACGACCTCGCCGATCCGCGCCAGTTCAACATCGGTCATGTCGCGGTCGGAGGCCGAGGTGATGACCATCAGATAGATCAGGGCTTCATGAGGTGTCGGCAATTTTTTCTCCTTGAACCGGGCCTCGAAGTTAGGAACGCCCGTTCTGCACCGCAAGGAAAAAGCGCCGCACGCGTTGACGCTCCGGCGCTGCACGCCTAGAGACCGGTTGAAAAACCCTTGCTGCGGCCCGCCTTCGGGCCGGCAGATGATTTGGAAAACTGTGACATGGCGGGATCAAACATCATCGATCTCAACCCCGAGCTGCTGGCGGCCGCGACCGAAAGCAAGGCGTGGCCGTTCGAGGAAGCCAAAAAGATCATCGAGCGCTACAAAGGCGCCGACTTTCCGCAAACAGTCCTGTTCGAGACCGGCTACGGGCCGTCCGGCCTGCCGCATATCGGCACGTTCGGCGAGGTGGCGCGCACCTCGATGGTGCGCCATGCCTTCCGTGTCCTGACGCAGGACAAGGTCGCGACCAAGCTGCTGTGCTTTTCCGACGATATGGACGGCATGCGCAAGATACCCGACAGCGTGCCGGACCGCGCCGCACTCGAGCCGCATCTGCACAAGCCGCTATCGTCGGTCCCCAACCCCTTCGGCGGCGACTATGCGAGCTTCGCCGACCACAACAATGCGATGCTCTGCCGCTTCCTCGACACGTTCGGCTTCGACTACGAGTTCGCCAGCGCGACGCAATACTACAAGGCCGGCCGTTTCGACGCGATGCTCAAGCGCGCCGCCGAGCGCTATGAGCAGATCATGGCGGTGATGCTACCGACGCTCGGGCCCGAGCGGCAGGCGACCTACAGCCCGTTCCTGCCGATCTCGCCGAAGAGCGGCCGCGTGCTTTACGTGCCCATGAAGCATGTCGACGCCAAAGCCGGCACCATCACCTTCGACGACGAGGGCACCGAGACCACGCTTTCGATCACCGGCGGCCGCGTGAAGCTGCAGTGGAAGCCGGATTTCGGCATGCGCTGGGCAGCGCTTGGCGTCGATTTCGAAATGTTCGGCAAGGACCACCAGACCAATGCGGTGGTCTACGACCGTATCTGCAACATTCTGGGCGGACGGGCGCCGGAGCATTTCGTCTACGAACTGTTCCTCGACGAGAACGGCCAGAAGATCTCGAAGTCGAAGGGCAACGGGCTGACCATCGACGAGTGGCTGACCTATGCGCCGACCGAAAGCCTCGGGCTCTACATGTACCAACGGCCGCGGCAGGCCAAGAAGCTGTATTTCGACGTTATCCCGCGGGCCGTGGATGAATACTACACGTTCCTCGCCGCCTATCCCCGCCAGGACTGGAAGGAGCGGCTGGGCAACCCGGTCTGGCATATGCATGACGGCAACCCGCCAGCGATCGACATGCCGGTGCCGTTCTCTCTGCTGCTCAATCTGGTCAGCGCTTCCAACGCGCAGAACAAGGATGTGCTGTGGGGGTTCATTTCACGTCATACGCAAGGCGTGACGCCGGCGACGCATCCAGAGCTCGACCGGCTGGTCGGCCATGCGATCCGCTATTTCGACGATTTCGTGAAGCCGACGAAAACCTTCCGGCCCGCCGACGAGGTCGAGCGCGAAGCGCTGGCAGCCCTCGACGAAGCACTTGGCGCGCTGCCGGCGGACGCCAGCGGCGAAGCGATCCAGAACGCCTCGCTCAACGTCGCACGCAGGATCGAGCGCTATCAGGATCATTCCAAGCAGAGCCCGGAAGGCGGCCCCGGCGTATCGGGCGCCTTCTTCCAGATGATCTACCAGGTGCTGATCGGCCAGGAGCGCGGCCCGCGCTTCGGCTCGTTCGCAGCACTCTACGGCGTTGCCGAGACGCGTGCGCTCATTGAGCGGGCGCTGGCTGGTCAGCTGGCTTGAGCACGCCGTCGACCTCTTCCAGGATCGAACCCGGCGCCTGAGGTGCCGGGCCTGGCGCGGCCGGCATCGCCGGCATGCCCGACAGATCGGGCGCCGATCCGAAAATGCCCTTCTTGCCCATGCGCGCCTTGTCGCCGGCCTCGACATAGGGGCCGCCCTTGGCGGCGCGCGCCCAGCCATTTTCGACCAGCCACTGACCTACATCCTGCTTGCCGATCCGGCACTCGGCTGCGATCAGGTCGCGGCCGCCCTGCGGCGGCACCGTGCAGACCACCGCGCGGCCGCGCAGGAAGGCGCGGAACGCTGTCCTCGCCCGGACGCCGCACGGCCAGGACTTGCCGTCCTCGCTGCAAATCTCGTCCTGCCTGACGATGTCGATGCCGGAAACCGCGACCGAGTAGCCCTTCGCCTCGATCAAGCCGGCGGCCGGCGCAACCGGCTGGAACAGCTTTGTGCCGTTCCAGTCGTCAGGCATTTTCGGCTTGGGCGGCACGGCCAGCGCGAGTTTGCTCAGCGGCTCGCGCGGCTCGATCCGTTCAAGCCCGTCGGCGGGCAGTTCCGGCGGCGCGACGATTTCGGGATCGATCGCCCTCGAATGCGTCGCCGGCTGCGGAGCTGCGATGGCCGATGTGGCCGGCTCCTCGGGCAGCGTCCCGGCAG
Source organism: Mesorhizobium sp. M7A.F.Ca.CA.002.04.1.1 (assembly GCF_004022805.1). NCBI lineage: Bacteria > Pseudomonadati > Pseudomonadota > Alphaproteobacteria > Hyphomicrobiales > Phyllobacteriaceae > Mesorhizobium > Mesorhizobium sp. M7A.F.Ca.CA.002.04.1.1. Next base: position 7,347 of record NZ_RZPL01000207.1, read on the forward strand.
CCTGCTGCGCCATCGCATCGGCGCCCGGATCAAGCTGGTCCACGGTGATGACGCTTTCACTACCTTTCAGAGTGTGACCGCCAGTGACGACAATGGCTGCCATCACAGGGACCATCAGAACCGCCAGCGCATGATGGAGAAGCCGCACCAGCTTGACCTATTGGCTTGCCCAGACAATCCGCGCCACCCATTCGACATCGCGCATGGGAATATCGCGGTCGGGATGATCGGGATTGAGCGAGACCAGCGCAATCGACCTGACGGTCTGGCGCTCGAGCACCTTGGCCATCACTTCGCCTGATGTGGTCTTGACGACGACGCGATCGCCCTTGCGGGTAACGGCGCCCGGTTCGACGATGAGGACGTCGCCATTGCGGTAGAGCGGCAGCATGGAATCGCCCTGCACCTGCAAAGCATAGGAACTCTCGGTCGATTGCGTCGGCAGTTCGATCAGATCCCAGCCCTGCCCGGCTGGAAAGCCGGCATCGTCGAAGAAGCCGCCGGCGCCGGCCTGGGCAAAGCCGAGCAGCGGCACGGAGCTTCGGCGGGCGACCGAAGCCGCATGGCTGGCCCCGGCCCGACCTTCAATCAAACCGGTGAATTCG
>NZ_RZPL01000208.1:0-7916 GCF_004022805.1 Mesorhizobium sp. M7A.F.Ca.CA.002.04.1.1
GGCATTGCTTCGTCCCGACACGCACTCGTCGTGATTTCAACAGCCGGTTTCGATCAGTCCAGGGGCTTGTCCGTCGGCCGAGGCGTGGTGCTCGCCTGACGCGGCCGCCCGGCGTTGCGATTGGCAACCGGATTGTCAAGCGGCGCGGTCGACGGCCGGGATGTGCCTGCGGTTTTCGGCGTCTCCGGCTTGCCACCGGCATCCGTGTCACTGGCGTCCCGTCTCGGGTGCGGCAGACCATCGGCGTTCGGAGACCGGACGCTGGGTTTCGATGTGGAACTCTCATTGCTCATGGCAGCACCTTTCTTTGCATCGGGTGGGGCACGGTAGTCCCGCCGCTGTGAAGTCTGCAGGTCAAACCGTCGCCGCGATCGAAGGTTCCAGGTGCCAACGGGTCCATTGCGATCCACGGCCGCCGACTTACTCAGGGCAGACCTGGTGCGAGAGCCCGACACCTCAACCATGCGGCCGCATCACCACCTTGATGCAGCCATCCTGCTTGTCACGGAACGTCTTGTAGAGATCCGGCCCGGCTCCGAGATCCGCCCGGTGCGTGATCACGAAGGAGGGATCGATGTCGCCCTTCTGGACTATGTCCAGGAGCGGTTCGAGGTAACGCTGAGTATGGGTCTGACCCATCCGGAAGGTCAGGCCCTTGTTCATGGCGGCGCCGAACGGAATATGATCGACGAGACCGATATAGACGCCGGGCACCGAGATGGTGCCGCCTTTGCGGCAGGAGTAGATTGCTTCGCGCAGTACATGCGGCCTGTCGGTGCCGAGGTAGACGGCGGCCTTGACCTTGTCGAGCATGGCGTCGGCACTGGCGCCGGGATCCGACTCGGTACCGACACAGTCGATGCAGCGATCAGGACCGCGGCCATCGGTCATCGCCATCAAGGCGTCGTAAATATCGGAGTTGCTGAAGTCGAGCGTCTCGGCCTTGCCGTGCTCGCGAGCCATCGCCAGCCGCTCCGGCACCTTGTCTATGGCAATAACGCGGCCGGCGCCGAGCATCCATGCGCTTTGGATGGCGAACTGGCCGACCGGACCGCAGCCCCAGATAGCGACGGTATCGCCTGGCTCGATGCCGGCATTTTCAGCCGCCATGTAGCCAGTCGGGAAGATGTCTGAGAGGAACAGCACCTGTTCGTCGTCCATTCCTTCGGGCACCTTTATCGGACCGACATCGGCGAAAGGGACTCGCAGATATTCGGCTTGCCCTCCCCAATAGCCGCCGACCAGATGCGAATAGCCGAACAGGCCCGCCGGGGATTGTCCCATCACTTCGGCGGCCTGTTTGGCATTGGGATTGGACCTGTCGCAAAGCGAGAACAGCCCCTTCTGGCAAAACCAGCATTCGCCGCATGAGATGTTGAACGGCACCACGATGCGGTCACCCTTCCTGAATTTCGAATGGCCGCGGCCGACTTCCACGACCTCGCCCATGGTCTCGTGTCCAAGCACGTCGCCCGATTCCATGGTCGGCATATATCCGTTCATCAGATGCAGGTCCGAGCCGCATATGGCGCAGCAGATGACCTTGATGATGACGTCGCGATCATCCTCTATAGCGGGATCAGCCACCTGGTCGCATCGGATGTCGCCTTTGCCGTGCCATGTGAGCGCTTTCATGAGGTTGCTCCTTGTTGGAAGAAGGTTGGAAGGCAAATCGTGTAAAAGGCACCGTCTGAGCGTCTGCAGCAATCCGTCGATATACAGGTCAACACATAGGAGTTGCTGCCGTGATGCCCGATTGTTCAGTCTTTGGATGCGGAACCCGGCTCGGCCATCTTGCGGTGCTGTTCAGCCAGCGTGCCTGCCGGCATCACATGCGCCGCGGCGACCTGCAGCTTGTTCTCCAACTGCTGATGACTTGTTCCTCGCCGGCCATCTCGCCTCGTAACCGGCTATGACTACATCGGTGGGATTGTCCTTCTCATCGGTGCCGACCTTGCCCTCACCACGGCCAACTTTTCATTCGTCATAACGTCCTCCGAATTTCGCTTCGGCCGAACCACCATCGAGGCTGATTGTTCCGTACGGATAGGATTGAATGGGCGGCTTTATGCCGGCCATGAAAAGCGATTTTGTTCTGGGCACATTCGACTGTGAACAACTCATGATGGCGGTGGAACAACTCAAGTTTGTGCGAGTTCGGTAGCCGTGCAGCGTCATCGCTCCCCTTGTTTGATGCTGCACGGTCGGGTTCCCTCAGCCTGATCAGCCCGCGCGCCCTCGCGGCAGCGCGGGCTTTCTATGGGCAGGGCGCCATGTTTTAAATCTTTGGAACAACGTACCCGTTCAGCAGTTCGGCGTGCAGGAGGAACAAAATGCAATTCGCGGAAGAAATCGCGCTCAGGCGCGTAAAGATGCTGGTCGAACAATATGTTGTCGCCAGGAGCAGGAGATATGATTTCGTCTCGACCGAACTCGCCTGTAAGGCCATCCGCCAGGTCGTACGAAGCCCGATCGAGGACGCCGAACTGGACCATCTGCTGGCCAGAAGCGCCGTCAAACAAGGGCTGTCGGTGCGGTTCGACCGGATAGGTCATTGGCAGGCGGCTTCGCCCGAACTCAGCCAGGAGAAATCAGCATGAGGGCAGTGCTTTTGATGTCGGCCGCATTGCTCGCCTTGGCGGCGTGTAATGACAATGCCGATCCAGCCAAGTCCAAGACGGATACCACGAACAGCCAACCGGTCGACAAGAATCCCACGACGGACACCAACCCGACACCGCAGACCAGCACCGGCGGCGATCAGCAAGGTACGCAGCCAGCCCAGCCTGCATCTCCCAAGCCAAGTGGCGGCTAGGCCTATGGAGCGACGCAACGCGATAATCTCGCTGGTGATAGCCGCAGTCATCATTGTCGGTTTCGTCGTCGGCTTTTTCTACATTGATATGGGCTGGCAGACCTCGCCGCTGAAACGCGCGCCTGAACAGAACCAGGGTGGCAACGCCCCGGCGGATACCTCACCAGCCGCGGGCGTCCAGAAGAATCCCAAGGAAAACACCGAAATGCCTGGGCAGTGATCGACAGCTCGTCTCTGAGTAGACCTCGAACCAAGCCAGACGCGTTTATGCTGTCAGGTCCCACCGTGCTGATCCTTATGTACTTTCTGCTTCCCGTCTGGCTTGTCGCTGGCTTTGCAGACTGGCTTTGCCACCGCGCCTCACATATCGAGTCGACCACGGGCGCCAAGGAATCCTTGATCCATCTTCTGATGTTCGCCGAAGTAGGCGTGCCGTTGCTGGCAGCCATGTTCCTCGAGGTGAATGCCTTGGTCATCGCTGTCATGATCGTCACCTTCTTCATCCACGAGGCGACGGCGATGTGGGATGTACGCTATGCAACCACGGCGCGCAGGGTAACGCCGATCGAACAGCATGTGCACAGCTTTCTGGAAATGATCCCGCTGATGGGCCTGGTCAGCGTCGTCTCCCTCCATTGGACGCAGTTTCTTGCGTTGTTCGGGGCGGGGCCGGAAACCGCGCGCTTCGATATCGTCTGGAAATCGCAGCAGTTGCCACTGATCTATATCGTCTGCGTGATGGCCGTGATCGTACTTTTCGAGTTGCTTCCGTATGTGGAGGAATTCGTCAGGGGCTTACGGGCCAATGCCGGGAGGCTGATCCCGCCGAAAGCCAGGCGACGCGACCCGGGCCACACGACGTTGCGGTGATGGGGCGGTCTGAAACGATGCTTCCTTGACCACAAGTACTCAGCGGTCTGAGCGCCGTCTCGCGCGGAACATCTCTGCCGGACTGGTCATTAACAGAACGGGAGAGGACAGACATGGAGCGTGATGATGAGCATCCTTTCCGACCTCGACAAAAAGCTGACGGACAACATGTATGAACATGCCAGCGAACTCACGGATGCGGTGGCGGACCTGCCGCCGGAACTCGTTGAAAGCGTCGACCGGCTAATGCCTTTCATCCAGCCCGAAGCGCGCGAGACGGTGAGAAATCAGGTTTTCGGCCTGATCCACGAATACAGGATCGTGGCCCCTCGCAGCCCGGCCGATCAGGATTGACCTACCCGTTCTGGTCTATCGCGTGAGGCGCGGGTTGGCTGCCGCCATCGTTGCTTGCTCTATGGCCGCCGAACCACAGCCAAGCCGCGACGATCACGACTGCCACGATCACTATCCAGGATATGAGACGAGGCATTGCGGGATTCTCCGTGCCAGCAGTCCATTCACGTCGACGTGATGATCAGGACGGAATTGAAGTCGGCTCCGCCGCCTCCTTGTGCTCCTAATTCCGCACGCGATCCTTTGTTCCGCTTGAGTTGCGGTGGCCGGCTGAGATCTGTCGCGTCCACATGCCCTGCAGCCGCCCCGCCGGATGGGCTTTCGTTGACGCGCCCGCTGAACGCTCTAGGTCAATTCAAGCCGACCACCGCTCGTTCGGCACTAGGGGAGACTATTCTTGTGGCGCACCAAACGCCGAATTTGATCCTCAGCGGCCGTCATTTCCGGCTGGATTGTTTGTGCTTGCTGTTGCTGTTGTGCGTGTCGGCGGGATGCTCGTCTTCCGACGAGATCGAGCAGCAATCACGAACAGCGGCTTCCGCGGCACAGACCGCATCGATGTTGCTCGACGCTTGGATGGGCGGCGCGGCGCCGACCGCATACACGGTGGACACGCTGCAATCGATCGCCAAGACGCTCGTAGATACGGGGGCGCAAATCCGGTCCGCCGAAACCAGTGAACCCACCGAGCAAGCTTCTCTGACAAAAGCAGTCAATGATTTGTCGGTCGCGGTGACGCGTGCCGAGGCCGGACTGCAGGCAGATGACCGGCTGGAAGTCCAAGACGCGCAACAGGATTTACGGCTGGCGTCGCGTGCGCTCGCTGCCGCCTACGCCAAGTATTTCGCGCCGAAGCCATGAAAAAGCTCATGGAAATATCCCTCGGCGTCGTCACCAGCGTCGGCGGCTTCCTCGAAGTTGGGTCCATGGCGACGGCGGCGCAGGCAGGCGCGATGTTTGGCTTCCAGTTGATCTGGGCGGTGGTGCTTGGCACCGTCTGCATCATCTTCCTTGTCGAAATGTCCGGCCGGTTCGCGGCCGTGAGCCATCACACGATCTCCGACGGCATCCGCGAAAGGTTCGGTTTCAACGTCTTTCTATGGCCGTTGCTTGCCGCCTTGCTGGTCAATTTCCTGGTGCTGTCCGCCGAGATCGGCGGCGTTGCCATTGCGCTCGAACTTGCCACGGGCATAGGCTTCCAGTGGTGGGCACTGCCGGTGGCTTTGCTGGCGTGGCTGCTGCTCTGGAAAGGCACGTTCGGCGTCATCGAGAAGGGCGTGTCGTTTCTCGGTCTGGTGACGCTGTGTTTCGTCGTCGGAGCGGTGATGCTGAGACCTGATTGGACGGCAGTCGCAAGGGGCGCCGTGCCTTCGCTGCCGGTCCACGATGCCGCCAATTACTGGTTCATGGCGGTCAGCATTCTGGGCGCCTCGATATCGCCCTACCTGTTCATGTTCTATTCCTCGGGGGCCATCGAGGACCGGTGGGACAAAAGCTATCTCGGCGCCAATCGGGCCATAGCGGGGTTGGGCATGACCTTCGGGGGCACCATCTCGATCGGCGTGTTGATCGTGGCCGCTCTCGTGCTCGCCACGCATGGCGTCACCCAGGTGGACGACTATCACCAACTGCCGTTGATGCTGATCCCCATATTCGGCTTCTGGGGCTTCGTGCTGTTTGTTGCTTCTCTCGCCATCGCCTGCTTCGGCGCTGCGCTCGAGGTCGGGTTGCAACAGGCCTATCTTGTGGCCCAAGGGTTCGGCTGGAATTGGGGCGAGGATCGCAAGCCGCGCGACGATCCGGGTTTCAGCGCCATCTACACGATATCATTACTGTTGGCGGCTATTCCCATCGCGCTTGGTCTTGACCCGCTGAGGCTCACCATCTTTTCCATGGCGCTGACGGCTGCCAGCCTTCCGCTGACCGTCGTTCCGTTCCTGTTTCTGCTGAACGACAAACGTTATGTCGGCGAGCATCGCAACGGCATTTTGTCAAATGCCGCCGTCATCTTCATCATCGCGCTTGGCTTCGTACTGGCGGTGGTGACCATCCCGCTGCAGATATTCGGAGGCACATGATGAAGTTGCTGCGTGATCTCCTGGACAAGCAGGTGGTCGACCGCGAGCAGGTCAAGGTCGGTAAGGTCGACGGTTTGGTGGCGCAGTTGCGGCCTGGCAAGCCGCCTCGGATCATTGCCATCGAGCTCGGCTCCATCACCCTGGCGCGTCGCCTCGGCGCACGGCCCGGGCGCTGGATGGCGCGGCTCGCGGTCAAGCTGGGCGGCACGCAGCATGGCGAACCTCATCGGATCGCTTGGCGCAAGGTGAAAGATATCGGCATCGATATCGAGTTCGACATCGATGTGCGAGAAACGTCGATCTTCGCCTGGCAGGACTGGTTGCGCGACCATATCATCGGGCGCATTCCGGGAGCTTGATGATGATTACGGTCAATCTCGAGCATCTGGCGGGGCGGCGCGTACTCTCGCAGCGCGGCAAGAATGTCGGTTATATCGAGGAGATCCGCGCCGAACGGGATGGTGACGATTTCGTCGTCACCGAATTCCACGTCGGGGTCTACGCTGCTTTCGAGCGTCTTTCGGCCTCGGCCATAGGCGTGGCGGTGCTGGATCTTTTCCGATTACGCCGCCGCGACGGTCTATACCGCATTCCTTGGGACAAGCTCGACATCTCCGATCCCGCGCGACCGCGGCTGCTGTGCCCAATGACTGAACTCTCAGGCATGAAGGACGCGCCGGACCTCCAGGAATAGGTCGTGGGTGCTGCATCGTCGGGATTAGTCTCAGCGCAGCATGCTTGCCGCCAGGAAGACCACGGCTGCTGTCAAAACGACAGCTGCAATCACCAACACCGGCCAGTTGCCGCCAGGCCGCAGTTCCGGCTCGCCTTCGACCGGACGCATGGCATTGGCAAAGCTGGCATCGTTTTCGAATTTTGGACGAGTGCGCGGCGGACTTGTCTCAGCGACCGGATTTTGTGTGTCCGCGGCCTCTGCGTCTGTCTCAAGCGGGGCAATGGCGGGATCGAACCCCGGCGTCTTGTCGTGCGTTGCTCCTGCCTGAACTTCGCCTCTGGCCGCGGCAGCCGTGAGACCTGTAACCTTAGCCATAATCTCTCCCCTTCGAACCGATCTCGGCAGTATCGCACTTGCAGGCGCCGGCGGAACCAAGCTTGCATGCGCTGAGGCGACCCACCACGGTCAGACTTGCTCGCTCAGCAGAATCCTGGCGTCCTTGGCCGCAACGATGAACGCCTGTCGTGCCGCCCTTGTCGGCTTTTCGCCTCGCATGACGGCAAGGCACGCTCTGATCGCGGCAAGACGCCTCTCGGATGTCGGCTTTGGCCAGTCCCGCAGCAGCACTTCGGCTGCGTCCGACACCGAAACCACAACCCTGTCGCGGTCTATCCGGCCAGGTTGAATGACAATCGGCTTTCTGAAATGTCCAGTACGCACATGCCTCTCCAGCGGGATGCACTCTATTCGACACGCCGCTGCAAGACTGCGCGTCGCGACGCGCTTTAACTCCGCAACCGTCGATTTGTTCCAGAGCACCTGGCGTTTGAAACAACTAGCCGTTGGCCGTCCGTGCGCGCCCGTCCCAAGACTTACAACAGGTCCTTGCGAAGGAAGATGCGTGCGTGCCCTGGAATTCCGAATTCGACTTTGCCGAATTCCTCGAACCCATGCTGCATGTAGAATAGCGGCGCCTGGAAACTGCTTGTCTCGACCACGGCTTTTTTGCAGCCACGCTGGTTCATGGTGCCGGCGTTCCTGTCGCCTGTCACTTCTCCACATTTTCCGTCGATGTGGCAGATCTCACGCGAGATAGTCCGGCAGCCTCATGCGTGGATCGTGG
>NZ_RZPL01000209.1:0-7898 GCF_004022805.1 Mesorhizobium sp. M7A.F.Ca.CA.002.04.1.1
ATTTCATCCTGGATGCTGGGCATGCAGGTGTGAAATGCGTCAACGGCTCGATTGGTTCCGATTTTATGGTCGAGGCGTCGGCACCAGAGGCCGCAGTCGGCATGGAACTGTGCGTCAAACGGATTGCGCGATCAGGGTCAGAAAGCCACCGCTCAGGGCAACATTCCCGACGAAGCCATTGATGCGGGACGCACGGTCCGGACCCTGATGGTCCCAGAAATTGTGGAACATCGGCGTGGCGACGATGAGGAACAGCAGCAGCACCGTGGCCGCGAGTGCCGTCCACAATCCTGCGATGACCAGCACACCGGCGGCGACCTGAAGCACGATACCAGTCCACAGTGCCAACCGCGCCTGCGGCACACCGCGCGCGGCCATCAGCTGGGTCAGGAAGGCCGCGTTCTGGATGTTGCGCAGGCCGGCGAAAACGAAGGCGCCGCCGAGCAGCAGGCGAGCGAGAAACAACAAGGTCGAAGGCAAATCCGCAGGCATCAAACTCTCCCCTTTAAAGGTTTAAGGCAGTGGGAGCGCGCTCTCCACGGCGCTCCCAACATGATTGGACAATCAGGCAGCCTTGGCCGCCGGCATCGGATGTATGGCTTGGAACGGGATGCACAGCCGGTTCCAGGTGTTGATCATGCCGAGCGCAACGGACAGCTTGACCAGCTCCTCTTCTGAGAAATGCTCCAGCGTACGTGCATAAAGTTCGTCCGGCACGCCGTTGTTGGCGATCAGGGTGACGGCTTCGGTCCAGGCCAAAGCCGCGCGTTCACGCTCCGAGAACAGCGGCGATTCCTTCCAGGCTGAAACCAGATAGAGCCGCTGCTCGGTCTCGCCGTCGCGCCTGGCCTCGCGGCTGTGCATCTCGACGCAGAACGAGCAGCCATTGATCTGCGAAGCCCTGAGCTTGATCAGGTGCAGCAGGCTCACCTCGAGCCCGCATTCGTCCACCGCCTTGTTGAGCGCCGACACCGCCTTCATGATCTCCGGCGCCTTGGCGAAAAATTGCAGCCTCTGTTTCATCGTCTCGTCCTTTCACGTCTGCTTGGGTTTTGAGGTTTTGGAGTTAACTGGATTTCTGCGGCCGCTGGTGGCGCTCGACAAAGGCGCAGCTCGCAGCAAGCGACCTGGGATCGCCTTCTGCCGCGTAGGAGGCCACGATATCGGACAGCTTGGTCTCGGCGAGCGCGGCGCGATAGGCGCGTTCGGCCTTCAGCATCGCGGCGTTGATGCCGCAGGGTTTCACATAGGCCGACGCATCGAGCTTCACCGGACCGCGCTGGCGGATCTCGCCGCAGCGGAAGGCCGGCTCGCGGCCCTCGACGGCCAGCACGATGTCGAGCAGCGTGATGCGCTCGGCTGGCCGCGCCAGCCGATAGCCACCGGCAGGCCCGGGCACCGATTCCAGGACGCGCGCCGCGCTCAGCATGTTGAGATGCTTGAGCAGATAGCTCGGCGAAAGGCCAAAGGCCTCGGCGAGAGCGGCGCCCGGCATGGTGCTATTGCCTTCCACACTGGCCAGCGTGGCGGCGCAATGGATGGCTGCTTCAACACCCTCGCCCAGCTTCATCGAACAGGTTCCTTATTCATGGATACATACTATCGTGGATAATTCATATCTGCAATAGGAAAATGAAAAACGGCGCTCGAAAGCGCCGTTTTTCTCTTGGGGGAGTTCCTACTCCGCAGCCACCTTGGCCATCGGGTTGTTCGGGTGCGTGGTCCAGTTGGCGTAGACCGGCGATACCGGCCTGCCGGTGCGCTGGTCCATCACACCGGCTGCCAGCGGCTCCATGGTAATGCAGTTCTCGACCGGGCAGACATTGACGCAGAGATTGCAGCCGACACACTCGGCCTCGATGACCTCGAAGTGCCTGACGCCGTCGACCATGCTGGTGATCGCCTGGTGCGAAGTGTCCTCGCAGGCGATGTGGCAGCGGCCGCACTTGATGCAGGCATCCTGGTCGATATGCGCCTTGGCGACGTAGTTCAGGTTGAGATACTGCCAATCGGTGACATTGGGCGTGGCGCGGCCGACGATGTCGTCGAGCGAGGCGTGCCCCTTCTCGTCCATCCAGTTTTCCAGGCCCGCGATCATCTCCTGCACGATCTTGAAGCCGTAGGTCATCGCCGCCGTGCAGACCTGCACATTGCCGGCGCCAAGCGCCATGAATTCGGCCGCGTCACGCCAGGTGGTGATGCCGCCGATGCCGGAGATCGGCAGGCCCTGCGTTTCCGGATCGCGCGCGATCTCGGCCACCATGTTCATGGCGATCGGCTTTACCGCCGGCCCGCAATAGCCGCCATGCGAGCCCTTGCCGTCGATGGTCGGCTGCGGCGCGAAGCTGTCGAGATCGACACCAGTGATCGAATTGATGGTGTTGATCAGCGACACCGCGTCGGTGCCGCCGGCATGTGCTGCGCGCGCGGGCTTGCGCACATCGGTGATGTTGGGCGTCAGCTTGGTGATGACGGGCATACGGGTGTTCTGCTTGCACCAGCGCACCACCATTTCGATATATTCCGGCACCTGGCCGACGGCGGCGCCCATGCCGCGTTCCGACATGCCGTGCGGACAGCCGAAATTGAGCTCGATGCCGTCGGCCTCCGTCTCCTCGACCACAGGCAGGATCGCCTTCCAGGCCTCCTCGACGCAAGGCACCATGAGCGAGACGACGATGGCGCGGTCGGGCCAGTCCTTCTTGACCTGCTTGATCTCGCGCAAATTGACCTGCAGGTCGCGGTCGGTGATCAGTTCGATGTTGTTGAGGCCGAGCAGGCGGCGGTCGGCGCCCCAGATCGCGCCGTAGCGCGGACCGTTGACGTTGACCACCGGTGGGCCCTCCTCGCCCAGCGTCTTCCACACCACGCCGCCCCAGCCGGCCTTGAAGGCGCGGATGACGTTGTAGGCCTTGTCGGTCGGTGGCGCCGAGGCCAGCCAGAACGGATTGGGCGACTTGATGCCGACGAAATTGTTTCTGATATCCGCCATGCTCATGCCCTCCCGTTCGAGGTCAGTGCCCGATTGATGCTCTCCGCAGCGTCGCGTCCCTGCGCGACCGCCGAGACGGTCAGGTCGTCGCCACCGAAGATGCAGTCGCCACCGGCCCAGACCTTGGCAAGCGACGTGCGCCCTTCCGAATCCACCTTGATGCGGCCGGCTTCGAGGCCGATCGATGCACCGCTGCCGTTGAGGGCGGCCGGGACAAAGCTCTGTCCAATCGCCTTGAACACCTGATCGGCAACGAGCGTCAGCGTCTCGCCGGTGCCGGCAAGCCTGTCGCCGTTGAGGGCGGTGTATTCGAGTTCGACGGCAGTGACCTTGCCGCTCTCGGCGATCACCCGCTTCGGCTGCAGCCAGTGACGGATGCTGACGCCATTGGCAGCGGCCAGATCCTGCTCGAACTCAGACGCATTCATGTGCTCCTGGCCGCGCCGGTAGCAGATCGTCACCTCCTCGGCGCCGAGCAGCTTCGACTGTACCGCGGCGTCGATGGCCGTCATGCCGCCACCGATGACGACGACGCGGCGACCAACCGGCAGGCCGGAAAGGTCGCTGGCCTGGCGCAGCTCGGCAATGAACTCGACCGCGTTGATGACGCCGTCAGCGTCCTCGCCATCGGCACGCAGCGCATTGACACCGCCAAGGCCCATGCCGAGAAACACCGCGTCGTAATTGCGGATCAGATCCGACAGCTGATAGTCGCGGCCGAGCGCCTTGCCGTTCTGGATGTCGATACCGCCGATCGCGGTCACGTAGTCGACTTCGGCCTGGGCGAAATCGTCGACGCTCTTGTAGGCGGCGATGCCGTATTCGTTGAGGCCGCCGGCCTTCGCGCGCGCCTCCAGGATGGTCACGTCATGGCCGTGGCGGGCGAGCCGGTGCGCGGCGGCAAGGCCGGCCGGCCCGGCGCCGACCACGGCGACCGTCTTGCCGGTCGGCTCGGCGCGCGGATAAAACTGCTTGTTCTCGCCCATGGCGACGTCGGTGGCGTAGCGCTGCAGGCGGCCGATCTGCACCGGCTTGCCTTCCGCCACCTCGCGCACGCAGACTTCCTCGCACAGCGTCTCGGTCGGGCAGACGCGGGCGCACATGCCGCCCAATATGTTCTGGTCGAAGATGGTCTTGGCCGAACCGATCGGATTACCGGTCGAGATCTGGCGGATGAACAGCGGAATGTCGATCGAAGTCGGGCATGCATTCATGCACGGTGCATCGTAGCAGAAATAGCAGCGGTCGGATTCGACCAGCGCCTCGTGGTGGTCGAGCGGCGGGTGCAGGGCGGGAAAATTATCCGCATACTGGTCGGCCGAGAGCCTGCCGCCCGCAATGCCTTCCCTGAATTGGCCTTCTGGCATCGTCAGTTCCCCATGTTTTCTTTTGGAGAAGGCTAGCACGTTTTATTTTTTTATCAATTGGTCAATTTTCGACGCAAGTCACTGAAAAGGCTCGGCAATAACATGATTTTTTTACTCATATTATTGCGACTGCGGTCGGGCTTGCAGTGCGAGCGAAAGGCCAGGCTCAAGCTTGCGGCCATGGATGGCCCTGACCTCCTGCGCCACCAATTCCTGCAATCGCCACAGATTGCGGTCGCGGATGCCGAATGCTTCGAGATGGCTGACCGTGTTGTAGAGATATTCGGCGCCGGATCCGATATGCCCGCAGGCTCTGGCCAGCACGCTCGCCACTCTGTCCAGCGGCTGGTTCAGCGACGTTCCCCTGCCCTTCACGCCGACCCAGAAGCCGAGCGCGCGCAGCTTACCCTGCGGCGTATGCACCGGCAGCCAGCGAACCGTCTCGATGCTTTCATGGTCGCTGATCTCGCGCCGCAACAGCCTTTCGATCTGCGCCGGCTTCTCACCCTCCGGCAAGCGATAGATCACGCCGTTGCAGCGCCCGCCCCGCTCGAGCGCCATCATCAACCCAGGCTGCTCGGCGCTGCCGCGCCAGCGCACCATGTCGAGGCAGAAGGAGCGGTGCCAGCCGAAGGCTGTGGCGAGCTGTTGCTCGACCGACTCGAATTCCGGCTTCCAGATCAGCGACCCATAGGCGAACACCCATAACGGTCCCTCATCGGCTTCATTGGACAGTCGCAAGGCGAGGGTTCGAAAGTCCTCGTCGTTCATGTCTGTCCAGCTCGGGTCCGGACCGGGATCGGCCTCTTCCCGATGGCACAGTGCGACAAGCTCGGGCGTGAGCGACATCAAGCGCATGGACGACAACCCCTCATGACCGCAGAGAAATCGAAAACCGCTGGATGCGCAATCAGGGAACGCTTGGCACACACACCCATTGTTGTCCGGGCGGTGTCGGATTTCCGTCGTGAGGATCGTCCTATGGTGGACGACGATCGATCCATGAAAGGTGAGGAGACCGAAAATGCCAAAAACCCCGATGCCCTTCTTCTGGTACGAATTGATGACATCAGATCTCGACGCCGCCGAGGCGTTCTACACCCAAGTGGTCGGCTGGACGGCGCAGCCCTTCGATAAGGCACCCGGCATGCCGCGCTACATCGTCATGAATGTCGGCGAACGTGGCGTCGGCGGCCTGATGACCTTGCCCGAGGATGCCGCCAAGATGGGCATGCCGCCTGCCTGGCTCGGCTATATCCACACCAGGGATGTCGATGCCGCAACTGCATCGCTGGAGAAAGCCGGCGGCACCGTTCACCGCCAGCCCGACGACATTCCGGGCGTCGGCCGCTTTGCCGTCGTCGCCGATCCGCAAGGCGCGACCTTCATGTTCCTGCAGCCGAACGGTCCCGACCAGCCTGTCGTGCCGGCCAGCACGCCGGGCCACATCGGCTGGCACGAGCTTTACACGTCGGACTGGAAAGCCGCGTTCGATTTCTATTCCGACCAGTTCGGCTGGGTCGACGCCGGCGATTTCGACATGGGCCCGATGGGCACGTACCAGACTTTTACGGCCGGCCCCGAATCCGGCGGCGGCATCATGAACAAGCCCGCGCAGATCCCGGTCCCGGTCTGGCAATTCTACTTCAACGTTGCGGCCATCGACGCGGCGGCCAAACGGGTCACCGACAATGGCGGCAAGATCCTGATGGGGCCGATGGAGGTCCCCGGCGGCAGTTGGATCGTGCAGTGCCAGGACCCGCAAGGCGCGCACTTCGCCTTGATGGCGCCAGTCCGCTGACGGCGATCGAACACCGCTGACACAAAGTGCGGGCTTTCATCGGACCACCGATGAAGGCCTCTCCCCTGCCTGGCGCCGCCTCATTCCGGCGCCAGCACCGCAACCTTCAACTCAGCTTTTTTCGCGCCGCTGAACTGAACGGTGGCCGGGCCGGGCGCAAGCTTGAAGCGCACGCTCTTGCGGATGCCAGGGCATGTTTTCACGCCACTGTAGCCCGCCGACTTGATGGCCTGGCCATCCTGGATGACATCGATCCAGGCCTCCCCCGAGAGACTTATCTGGATGGCTCCCTCGGATGGCACCTCCACGCTGGCGACGGCCCCGAAACTGTCTGATGCCGGCGCACGTTCGGGCGCTACCGCAAAACCGGCTTTCTCTACCGGCACCAGCGCCAGGTCCGCAGCCGCACCAACCGCCAGTGCCGCTCCGGACGGCGTTGCCGGTGCCGCGGCAAACAGGGTCTGCTCCCGCGTCACGGGCCACTTGAAGGCCTCACAGCCGGCGTCCTCGGCCATGGCAAAGCTGGTGCCTGCAAGAATTGCGAAGAGGCTGATGGCGACTTTTTTCATGGCAAAGGGAACCCACATTTCTAGAGTGGCCGCACTAATACAACCGCAACGATAGAAATACAACCCTTGCGGGAAAAATGTGAAGGGTCAAGCTGGGGACATTTTCAATCACCGATTGTTGACGCCAGGCCATGGGAAGTGAATGGTCCATTCCTGGGCGATAATCTATGGCCGGACGGATTGAAAATGGAGTCATTATGAAGCTTTTCGAAAGCCTCTCCAGATACCAGCCGCAGGCGCTCGGCGTGTTGCGCATCATGACCGCGCTGCAGTTCATCGAGCATGGCAGCCAGAAACTGTTCAACTTCCCCGTCAGCGTCGATCCCCACGCCCTTTCCGGGCTGACCACGACTGCCGCCATCCTCGAATTCGCCGGCGGCATCCTGCTCGCGCTGGGCCTGTTCACGCGACCGGTGGCATTCCTTCTGGCCGGCGAAATGGCGATCGCCTATTTCATGGCGCACATGCCGCGCGACTTCTTCCCGGTCAACAATGGCGGCGATTCGGCGATCTCGTTCTGCTTCATCTTCCTCTATCTGGTGTTTGCCGGCGCCGGCGCCTTCGCGCTGGACAGCCGCCGCAGCGCCTGACGCCAGAAAGAGGATGCGGGCCTGGTGCATGTCGCCCAAAAGTGCCCGGCGGTTTTGGGACAACGACATCCACAAAACAGGAATCTGAAGCGCATCGGCGAAGCCGAAGCGCTTCAAGCACGCATCCGTTCGAAATTGGCGTCGAACAGCGGCACCGCCTGAATGCGCGCCGCATGGCGCTTGCCCAGCAGCTCGATCTCGAAGCCGTCGCTCTCATCAGCGATCTCCTTCGGCACATAGCCGACGGCGACGGATTTCTTCGAATGATGCGCATAGCCACCCGACGTCACCCAGCCGCGCACCGCACCATCGAACCAGATCGGCTCATCGCCAATGACATCGGCATCGTCGGCATCGACGATAAAAGCGCGCAGGCGCAATTTGCCGCCCTGCCTGCGCTCGGCCAGCGCCGCGGCCTTGCCTATGAAATCGGCGTCCTTGCCGTAAGCAACGAAGCGGTCGAGCCCCGCTTCCAGCGGCCCGTAGATCGGCCGGTACTCGCGCCCCCATGAGCCGTAATTCTTGTCCAGCCGCAGCGCATTGAGCGCGCGCGAGCCGAACAGGCCGATGCCGCATTCC
>NZ_RZPL01000020.1:0-18908 GCF_004022805.1 Mesorhizobium sp. M7A.F.Ca.CA.002.04.1.1
GCCCGATGCCGCCATCGATGCCGGGCGCTGGCGGGGCCAGCCCGCGCGCGCCTATGGCAGCCGCGCCAAACTCTATGGCGTGGCGCTGAAACCAGGCCAGAAGGCGCTGGTGTTGGAGGCCGATCTGACCAATCGCACGGCGCAATCCGACAAGGCTTATTTCAACGTCTTCAAGCCGGACGGGATCGACCTGCCCGATTCCACGCCGATGATCGCGCTGGCCCGCGATTCGACGCTGACGCCGGAACTGCATCCCGGCATGACCGAACGCATGGCCTATGTCTGGCCGCTTGCCGGTAACGCCGCCGTGCCGGCAAATCTCAGCTTCGGCGTCACCGCCGAGATCTTCAAGCCGCGCGACAATCTTTACGGCACGCCGGGCTGGTTCAATTCCTATCGGCTCGGCACCGTCACCATGCCGGTCGCCGACCTGCCCGAGAGCGGCTCATGAGGATCCGCGCCATCGGCAATCTCCTGATCGTCGCCGCCACCGTGGTGCTCAGCTACGGCATGCAGGTGTCGAAGCCGCATTATGCCGAACTCACCGCGCCGATCCCCATTGATGGCGCCATGCACGACACGGTGCGGGCGCGCAGCTTCGATGTCCGCCTCGACAGAATGGTCTTTGCGCGCACGCTGAAGACCAACCAGTTCGGCCAGGAAAGGCTGCTGACCACCAGCGGACTGTGGGCGGTGGCAGCGACCAATCTCACCGCCACCAGCACCTCCACCACGGTCGCCGACGGCACCTGGCAAGGCCCGACCGGCCTGCGCTACCGCCAGACGGAGCGGCTCAGCTATCGCCAGGATATGCCGCCACATGCCGTCGATCCAGGGCTGGAGAGAAGCGGCCTGTTCGTCTTCGAGTTGCCGGCCGACCAGATCCGAGGCGCCAGCCTGCTTATCGCCGCACGTCAGTTCGGCCCGCTCGACGCCCAGGCTCGCATCAGCCTCGATGCCGTTCCGACCGGTGCCGATGGTCAACCGGCGGATGTCTTGCCGCTATACGATCTCGACGCTCCTGCACCGCCGCAGGGCCAGACACGGCAGGGCCAGACACGGCAGGGCAAGACATGAGCGCGGTTTCAACCGACATCGACCCAGCCGGCGGTGGCGAGAAAAAATGGCGACGGCGCGGTCTTGCCGCGCTCGCTATCCTGCTGCCGCTGACGCTGGCCGAAACCAGCTATGAGAGCATCCGTGAATGGCTGCATGGCGAGGACCTCATCGCCAGGGATGTCGAGTTTGGCCAAGGCGCGCCGTTCGGCGGCAGCGAATGGCGGCTGGCCGATTTGCGCGGCGGCAAGGCCGGCCGCTTGCCCGAGCATGCCTTGGCCGTCATCGCCACCTTCGCCGTCACGGTCGGCGATCCCGATCTGCAAAAGCAGTGGCTGGGCTGCAAGGTGATGCTGACCGACGCCGCCGGCCGCCGCTGGCTGCCCGACTTCATCTCCGGCGTCAGCCTGCCGGACGGCGTGATGAACTGCACCTCGGCGATCTTCTCCGGCGCCAAAAAGGGCGAAATCATCAGCGTCGGCGAGACCTTCATCGTGCCCGAGGATGCCATCGAGACCATCCGCCCAGCCATTGGCCTGGGCAGCGAGCGCCCCTGGTTCCTGCGTTTTCAGCGGCCGCCGAAGTGACAGCATCCTTCTCCCCGTAAAGAAAGCTCATTTCCCCGCCCGCTTCGCCATCGAAAACGCCGTCTCCAGCACGGCGGCGAGAAAGCATATGCGCAGCGGCTCGATCAGGATGCCGGTGGAGGAATCCTGGAACGGGCTGCCGAAGAGCAGCGTCACGGCATGCGAAAAAATCTGCCAGATATCGAGCTCGTGTGGACCGATCAGCCGCGTCGCGCCGAGCCACAGCCAGGCCGCGCCCCAGTCGAGCAACCGGTAGCCGACCACCAGCGTGCACAACAGCACCAGGCTGGCGCTGACCGTCAGCCGCACGCCGTTGGCGATCGGCAGATAGCGCGAGCGGTAGCCGGCGATGAAATGCTCGACGAAATCGCGCAGGAATTTCGGCAGGCCGGCATAGCGCCGGCCGGCACGCTCCAGCCGGCCATGCACGCGCATCAGGGCAGCATCGTCGCGCACATCATAGCCGTAGATCAGCGCCGCCATCACCAGCCAGATCAGCGGCAGGAGCATGAAGAAGAACAGGTTGATCGCAGCCGTCGACGGCGCGATCGAGGAGATCTCGACCGGCACCATGGGTGCGGCCGAGGCCATCGGCACCGGGTTTGCCAGCCCGTCCACCGATGCCTGCAGGGCCGACCAGAAATTGCGGCTCATCAGCCATTGCAGGGCCGAATCCTTCCATCGGCTGATCACGTAGAGACCGACGAAGATCCAGTTGGTCTCGCAGATCACCACCACGATCTGCCAGAACGACTCCGCACCTGTCTTAGCCTGCATGAATTTGGCCAGCCGGCGGATCAGCCAGGACACCGCCACGGAGACCAGCAGCCAGCGCGAGTCGAGCACGTCGAGCACATCAGCGCTCTGGCCGAAATCGGCCTGGTCGAGTGTTTCGCGCGAATACTGCCGCACGACGTCGCCCAGAAATCCCCAGGCGGCATAATAGGCGAAGAACGGCAGAAGCGCGATGGTGATCATCCGCACCAGCCGCGAGCCGCGCCGGTCAGCCTCGGCACCCGGCTTCGTTTGCGTCTCGGTGGTTGCGGCCTTGTCGGCGCCGCGCTGCGCGGCCACCACATGCGGCAGGCCGGGGCGCAGCACGTGGAACATTGCCACCGTCACCACCAGCTGCGCCAGCGCCACCAGCGTCAGCATCGCCAACCCGGCGAAGTGATTGGCCAGCGCCACCTTCGCCGCCAGCAGCATGAGGAGATCGCCGACCATCACGCCGGCCAGCACGAGTGCCATGAGCTGCGGCCAGAACCGCCGCAGCAGCGAAAAACCTAGGGTGATCGGTCTGATGATATCGGCAAACATGAGGTTCTCTCACGATGCCACCCGCCAAAACCTTTCTAGCAAAGCATGATTGTTTTGCAAGGAATGGGGCTCCCCTTCTCCAACAGAGGGAGAAGGGAGAACCGTCCCCCTCACCTTCTTACCCTCGACTTCAGCCACCGATCAAACGCCACCGCCAGGATCAGGATGAGCCCGATGACGATGCTTTGCGTGTAGGACGAGACGTTGTTGAACTGCAGCCCGTTCTGCAGCACGCCGATCAGCGCCGCGCCCACCACCGTGCCGCCGACCGAGCCGATGCCGCCGAACAGCGAGGTGCCGCCGATGACGACGGCCGAAATGACGGTCAGTTCGTAGCCGATGCCCGCCACCGCTTCCGAGGAGTTCAGCCTGGCCGACAGCACGAAGGCCGCGAGCCCGGCGAAGAAGCCGACAATGACGTAGACCGAGACCAGGATGCGGTCGACGCGCAGGCCCGACAGCCGCGCTGCTTCCGCATTACCGCCGACGGCATAGACGGCGCGGCCATAGCGCGTGTAGCGCAGCACGATGTGGCACAGGATGGCGGCCGCCGCGAAGATCAGCGCCGGCACCGGCACCGGGCCGATCAGCCCGGTACCGAACCAGCGCATCGAGGCGTCGAAGCCCGAGATCGGGCCGCCATTGGAGATGGTCAGTGTCAGCCCGCGAAACACCGTCAGCCCGCCCAGCGTGACGACGAAGGGCGGCACTTTCAGCCGGGTGATGACAAGCCCCTGCACGCCGCCGGCAGCGGCTCCGACGATGATGGCGGCCAGCAGCGCGGCGAACCAGCCGAACCCTTGCGTGCCGCTCGTCGACAGCGACAGCGTGTTGGCCGTGCCGCCCTTGGCGACCACGGCGGCGACCATGCCGCAGAAGGCGAGCAGCGAGCCGACCGACAGGTCGATGCCGGCGGTAAGGATGACGAAGGTCATGCCGAGCGCGATCAGCCCGGTGATCGAGATCTGCCTTGTGATGTTGAACAGGTTGATCGGGTCCATGAAGCTCGGCTTCAGCACCGTGAAGACGATGATCAGCGCCACCAGGAA
The DNA here is from genome assembly GCF_004022805.1 of Mesorhizobium sp. M7A.F.Ca.CA.002.04.1.1. NCBI lineage: Bacteria > Pseudomonadati > Pseudomonadota > Alphaproteobacteria > Hyphomicrobiales > Phyllobacteriaceae > Mesorhizobium > Mesorhizobium sp. M7A.F.Ca.CA.002.04.1.1. The sequence goes on from NZ_RZPL01000020.1 coordinate 4,010, forward strand.
CAGCAGCGGCCCGAAGCTCATCAAAAGCCGCGCGAAGTTGATGCCGCCGCGCTGATCCTGCTCCCCCGCCACGCTCATAGTGTCTCCTTGCGGTCGAGTGCCATCAGTTCCATCAGTCTTTCCTCGTTTGCTTCGACGCCCGGCATCTGGCCGGTGATGCGTCCGCGGCGCATGGTGACGATGCGGTCCGAAACCGCCAGCACCTCGGGCAGTTCGGACGAGATCATCATCACCGCAATGCCGCGCGCCGCAAGCTGCACCAGGATCTGGTGCACCTCGGTCTTGGCGCCGACATCGACGCCGCGCGTCGGCTCGTCGACGATCAGCACTTTCGGATCGCGCGCGAGCCAGCGCGCCAGGATCACCTTTTGCTGGTTGCCGCCCGACAGGCCCTCGATCGCCTGCTCGGCCGAAGCCATGCGGATCGACAGCATCTTTCGAAACCCGGACAGCGCATCGCGCTCGCGCCGCTCGGCCATGAAGCCGAAACCGTTGCTGAAGCTGCCCAGCGAAGCGATGGAGAAATTCGGCAGGATGCCCAGCGCGGCAAAGATCGCCTGGTGCTTGCGGTCCTCCGGCACCAGGCCGATGCCGAGGGCAATGGCGTCCGCGGGTGATGACGGGGCGATCGGCTTGCCGTCGAGCGTGATGGTGCCGGCCGCGATGCGGTCGGCGCCGAAGATAGCGCGCGCCAGTTCGGTGCGGCCTGAGCCGACAAGCCCGGCAACGCCGAGGATTTCACCGGCCTTGAGGTCTATGTCGACGCCGTCGAGCACGATGGCGTGCGGCGCCTCGGGGTCGCGCACAGTGCGCAGGCCGCGCACCGACAGCACGACATCGCCGGCCACCGCGCGTTGCGCCGGCCGGGCGTAGAGCTCGGACGCCGCGCGGCCGACCATCTTCTCGATGATTTTGGGCAGCGCGATCGGCCCGCCTTCACGGTTAAGGTGGCCGGCAAGCCTGCCGTCGCGCAGCACCGTCATGCGATCGCATATGGCGGACGCTTCCTCCAGCCGGTGGGTGACGAACATAATGGCGACCCTGTCCTTGCGCAGCCGGTCCATGATCGACAGCAGCCGCTGCACCTCGGTCTCGGTCAGCGCCGAGGTCGGCTCATCCATGATGATCAGCCGGCTTTCCAGCGACAGCGCCCGAGCAATCTCGACCAGTTGCTGCTCGGCCACGGACAATGCCGAGACCGGCGTCATCGGGTCTATGGAGAGACCGACGCGGGCGATGATCGTGCGGGAATCTTCCTCCATCTTGCGCCAACTCACCAGCCCGAGCGGGCCGATCGGCGCGCGGCCGATGAAAATGTTCTCCGCCACGGTCAGCGTCGGGATCAGGCTCAGTTCCTGATAGATGGTGACGATGCCAAGCCGCTTGGCATCCTGCGGGCTGGAGGGATGATAATCGGCACCGTCGAAAGTGATGCGGCCGCCCGATGGCGGCATCACACCCGACAGGATTTTCAAGAGCGTCGATTTGCCGGCGCCGTTTTCGCCCAGCAGGCCGAGGATCTCGCCGGGGCGGATATCGAGCGAGACATCGCTGAGCGCCGTCACGCCGGCGAAATGCTTGGTGATGCCTTCGACGGCAAGCAGGATGGGTTCGGGCGAGGCGGCTTCAGCGGCTGGCGGCAAGGGTGGCTCCTTCCATGCAGTTGATGTCGCCTGTCAGCGCTTGAACGCCCCCCTCTGTCCTGCCGGCTTTGCCAATCGGCCGATCCCCGCCAAACCCCTACTTCGTCTCGCCAATCCGCTCTGCCTTGTCGAGATTGTCCTTGCCGATGACGATTGGCGTCAGCAGCACCAGCTTCTCCTTCGGCTCGGTCTTGTCCTTGGCAAAGGCCACCGCGATGCGCACCGCAGTGCGCGACTGCTCGCCGGGGAATTGCTCGACGGTGCCCGCAAGCTTGCCGTCGCGCACGGCGACCAGCGCTTCGGGCAGTGCATCGAAGCCGTAGATCTTGACGTCGGTGAAGTTGCGCGCGGCACAAGCCTCCATGGCGCCCAGCGCCATGTCGTCATTGGCGCAGACGATGGCGTCGGGTTTGCCGTTGGCGGCAAGGCCAGCCTCGGTCACCGACAGCGCCTCGGCGCGGGCGAAGTTGGCGGTCTGCTCGAAGACGATCTGATACTTGTCCTTCAGAGGATCGAGCACATTGTGCACGCCCTTGTTGCGGTCGATCGCCGGGCCGGCGCCGGGCTGGCCCTGCAGATGGAACAGCTTGGCACCGTTGGGAAACGCCGCCACCACGGCGTTGGCTTCCGCCTCGCCGCCCTTCACATTGTCGGCGCCGACATGGGCGAGGATGCCCTCGACGCCGTCTACGCGGCGGTCGATCGTCACCACGGGAACGCCGGCCTTGACCGCTTCCTCGATGGCCGGCGCCAGGGCGTTGACGTCGAGCGGCGAGATGACGATGGCGTTGACCTTCTGCACCAGGGCGGCCTCGATGTCGGCGGTCTGCTTGGTGGCCGAGTTCTGGCCGTCGCTTTCGGTCAGATTGACGCCTTGCGTGGCGGCTTCCGCCTTGATCTCGTTCAGCATGTGCACGAAGAACGGAAAGCCGAGACTGGGCACCGAGCCAAGGATAGTGAGCTTGTCCTGCGCAAACACAGAAGGCGCGGCAACCATCATGGCGCCGAAAGCCGCGGACGACAGCAGGAATTCACGTCTGTTCATGGGATCCTCCTCCACAAGAACGCACGACCCGAAAACCGGGATCGGTTTCAGGAAGGATCATGCGTCGGTTCAAAGTGTGGAGCATCCTCCCTGCGCCCGAAAACGCATGCCGCTCCAGCTGGCCGCCGCTGTAAAAAGAGCCTCCCACCGACGCCTGCGCAGGGATGCTAACCCAGGGCCAACCATTTGTGCAACATCGATATAACAGCGGTGCCAGGCAAATTATCGGAATTGTCGGATTTTGGATTTCCGGCGTGGGGGCCGCTTTGTCGGAAGACCTCCAATGCAAGGCCGCCCCTCTGCTTCTCAATCCAGGAACGCCAGAACACGCTGCCAAAGCAGCGCCGCGGCTGTGTCGTTGTAGTCGGGCAGAGCTGGATCCGAGAAATAATGTCCCGAGTTTGGATAGCGGAAGATCCGCACATCGGTTTGCGCGGCCTCGGCGGCGTGCTGCCAGGCGCGGACATCCGGCTCGGGGAAGAACGGATCGGTGTCGGCGACATGCAATTGAACCGGCAGGCCGGGCCGGATGTTCGCAGGCACGGTTGCCAGCCCATGCAACAGCAGCACCTTGGCCGTCAGCGGCCGCAAGGCCCAGACTGACGCGACCACGCCTGCACCCATCGAAATCCCCGCCAGCACCGTATCGCCGGGCGTCGAGGCCAGGGCATCGCGCGCCCTTTGGCAAATGACCTCCCAGCCGATCCGCGCCTTGATCGCGAAGCCTTGCTCGAGATCGTCCGTCGCCACGCCCGCATAGAGGTCCGGCAGCGAAACGGCGTGACCGGCGGCGCCCAGCTTTCCAGCGAGATGCCGCTCGTGCTCGCGCAGCCCCAGAACCGAATGAAACAGGATTATGTTCGCGGACATCCGGTCATGATACCTGCCGGCACATGCCGTCTCAACGGCTGGGTACGTCATGAGGCGTGCGGCTTCCATTCTCCCGGCGTGGCACTACTTTGGACTGAACCCAAAGCACTCGACTGGAGAACAACATGAAGCCGCAAATCATCTGCCATATGCTGGCATCCCTTGACGGCAGCCTCCACCCCAGCCGCTATACCTCGAGCCCCGATGGCACCCGGGCCGAGTGGTCGAGCCTCTACGAGCATATCCATAATGATCTCGCGGCTGATGCCTGGATCGTCGGGCGCGTCACCATGGCCGAGATGAGCAAGGCCGGCGCGCATCCGCCGGCCAATGCCGGCAAGGTCGACCGGCCCTATCATTTCGCGCAAATAGGTGCGGGTTATGCCGTGGCGCTCGATGCCTCGGGCAAGCTTCATTTTTCCAAACCCGACATCGGTGGCGACCATGTCGTGGTGCTGCTTGGGCGCGACGTTGCCGACAGCCATTTGGCAGAGCTTGCCGCCGACGGCGTGTCCTATATCGTCGCGGAAACCGGCGATATCGATCTCGCCGCGATGCTTGAGGTCCTCGGACGCGAACTCGGCATAAGCCGGCTGCTGCTCGAGGGCGGCGCCAGCATCAACGGTTCCTTCCTCGCCGCCGGGCTCGTCGATGAATTGAGCCTTCTCGTTGCACCCGCGATCGACGGACGGGCCGCCAATCAGGGTTTCGTCGAGTTCGGCGAGAGCGGCCTGGCGGGCAAGACGCAGCTGTCCCTGAAGAGCTGCGAGGCGCTGGCGCATGGGCTCGTCCATCTGCGCTACGCGGTCAGCCCTGGAGCATAATCCCGAAAGGTCGCGGCGTGGCCCAGGGTCTCCGCGACGGGGCTGACGAAGTCAGAGACTTCGGCTCACCTCGAGCGTTGCTAAGCGCATCAATACCGCATGGCGTCGAGATCGGCGATCAGCGTCGGGCCGGTGGGGTGCCAGCCGAGCCGTGCCTGGGTCAGAGCGCTGGAGGCCGGCAGATCCATCGGCGCGAACATCGCCATCCAGCCGAAATGCTCCGCCGCCTTTTCCGGCGCAATGGAAACCACCGGCAATTTCAAACCCCGGCCGAGCGCCTCGGCGATAGCGCGCACTTCGACACCTTCCTCGCCGACCGCGTGATAGCGCGCGCCCGGCTGCCGCTTTTCCACGGCGAGCCGGTAAAGCCGCGCCGCATCGAGGAGGTGGCCCGCGGAGTAGCGATTGCGGCCGTCGCCGACATAGGCCGAGACGCCCCTTTCACGCGCGATCTCGATGAGCGGCGTGATAAGGCCTTGCTTGACCGGATTGTGGACCTGCGGCAGCCGCACCACCGACACATTGATGCCGGCGTCCAGCAAGGCATTGCCGGCCAGCTCCGAGGCGATGCGCGGATTGGGATGGCTGGCGTTGAAGACGTCCTCGATCGCCAACTGGCCATGCCCGGGGCTGCCCATGCCGACGCCAGAGGTGATCACCAGCGGCCGGTCGGAGCCGGCGAGCGCGGCGCCCAGTGCGGCGATGACGCGTTTGTCCTTTTCGCAATTCTCGGCAAACCGCGAAAAATCGTGGTCGAATGCCGTGTGGATCACGCCGTCCGCCTTGGCCGCGCCATCGCACAGCCCTTCGGGCTCCTCGAGCGTTCCGCGATGCACTTCAGCACCGGCGGCGGCCAGCGCCTCGGCGCCGGCGTCGGAGCGGGTCACGCCGACCACCTGATGGCCTGCCTTGATGAGTTCGGGAACGATCGCGGAACCGATGAAACCGGTCGCGCCGGTGAGAAAGATACGCATGCAAAATCTCCTGTACAGTTGCCTGCGTAATATTGCCGGTCTATTATTCTATTAAAGTAGTGATCTTATCGTGGTATAATGGCTAACAGGATGCCTTCCAATTCCGGCTCACTAGCAGCGTTCCTCAAAGACCGGCGCACCCGGCTTGATCCCGCATCATTCGGGTTTTCCGGACGCAGACGCACGCCGGGGCTGCGCCGCGAAGAGGTCGCACAGCGCGCCAACATCAGCCCGACCTGGTACACATGGCTGGAACAGGGCCGCGGCGGCGCACCCTCGGCCGATGTCCTCAACCGCATCGCCAAGGGGCTGCTGCTGACCGAGGCGGAGCGCGAACATCTTTTCATGCTCGGGCTGGGGCGCCCGCCCGAGGTCCGCTACAGGGGCGTCGAAGGCGTCAGCCCCCGGCTGCAGCGCCTCATCGACACGCTCGATGCCAGCCCCGCCATAGTCAGGACCGCCACCTGGGACGTCGTTGCCTGGAACCGTGCCGCGAGGGTCGTGCTGACCGACTACAGCACCCTGCCCGAGGGCGAGCGCAACATTCTGCGCTTCATGTTCCTCAGTCCCCATATCCGCGCCAGGCAGCACGACTGGCAAAACCTCGCCCGTTTCGTGGTGGGCGCGTTCCGGGCCGATGCGGCACGCGCCGGTGCTGTCTCCGAGGTGCGTGAACTCGTCGACGAACTCTGCAGCGCCAGCCCCGAGTTTGCCGCCCTGTGGCGGGAAAACGGCGTGCTCAGCCATGGCGACGGGACAAAGCGCCTGAAGCACCCGGAACTTGGCGATATCGAACTGGAATATTCGGGCTTCGCGGTCGACGGCCGGCCGGATTTGAGCCTGACCGTCTACAACCCGGTCGACAGCGCCGTCGCCGACCGTATTCGCACGCTGGCCCTCACCCGACACCCCAAAGAGTAAGGGCGGGACGACCTATCCGCTGCGATGACTCCCGCCCGCTCTCAAGCGCGCTCGCAGACCGCCTTCAGGATCTGCAAGGTCGGTCCCCAGTAGAGATTGGCGTGCGGACGGATCGCCGGTTCGGCGAAGTCGCTGAGCGTCAGTGTCAACAGTGTTCCCCCATCCGCCGGCGCCAGGTCGAAGCTGACCACGGTGTGATTTTCGGGCACGTCCGCCAGACGCGAGGCCGACAGCGTGCTCCAATAGCTGTAGGCGAAGCTCATTCCCGGCTCAAAAGTGCGGATGGTGCCGTGGTTTTCGAACGGTATTCCGTGCAGCAGTCCGCGCATGACGATCGCGCCGCCGGCCTGCCCTTGCAGGCTGACGGTCAACTCCTCGTCGGACATCCATTGCGGGATCATTTCTGGCGTCGTTAGTATCCGCCAGACCTTGGCCGGCACGGCACCGATGACGACGGTCTTGGTTATCGGCGCAGCGGACTCACTCATGGGGTGCAGATTATAGCGGATGCGGCGGCGACAATATCGCTGTTCCAGGCGGTACGGATGCCGCCATTGCCCCTTGCCCTGTATAGGAAGACAGCACCACGCTTGCGAAGCCATTGCAGCCCGTGGCATCTGTCGGCTCCACCAGCGCAGACGGCACCATGACACCACGGCAGACACGGCAGAGCGGCAGGCAGGGGGCGCCCGGCGTCAGTCTCAACCGGGCGCTGTCGAAGCTCGGCCTGTGCTCGCGCACACAGGCCGAGGTGCTGATCGCCGAAGGCCGCGTGCGCGTCGGCGGCAAGGTGGTGCGCGATGCGGCGCTGCGCGTCGACCTCGACCGCGACCGCATCGTCGTCGACGACAGGCCGGTGGTTGCCGAGCGCAAGGTCTACCTCATGCTCAACAAGCCGCGCGGGCTGGTCACCACCCGCGACGACCCGCAGCAGCGCGACACCGTCTATGCCTGCCTGGAAGGGCTCGATCTGCCCTTCGTCTCGCCGGTAGGCCGGCTCGACAAAGCCAGCGAAGGCATGCTGCTGATGACCAACGACACCCGGTTTGCCAACCGGCTGATGGACCCGGCCTCGCATCTGCCCAAGACCTATCACGTGCAGATCGGCACGGTGCCGGACGAGGCGATGCTGGAGACGTTACGCGCGGGCGTGACCGTCGACGGCGAGACCCTGACCGCCAGCTCGATCGAACTCTTGCGCAGCGGCGGCCGCACCGCCTGGCTGGAGATCGTGCTCGACGAAGGCCGTAACCGCCACATCCGTCGCCTGCTCGCCGCGCATGGCGTCGAGGTCCTGCGCCTCATCCGCATCGCTATCGGCCGCCTGCCGCTCGGCGACCTCGCCAAGGGTACGGCACGGCATTTGACAGCAGAAGAGTTGGCGCTGCTGAGGGGGTAAGCAGGGCGTGCCGCTGGTGCAGGCGCACGGCGATCCTTCCTGACGGAAAGCTGTCAGCAGGCCTGGCCTATAGGTCGGATGGGAGCCGGCCACGGCTTCAACGATCAGGGAGCCAATGCAATGAATTTCGTCTCCGTCCGCATCATCACGTCGGACGTCCAGCGTCTCGTTCACTTCTACGGTGAGATCACCGGCATGCCCGTGACGGTGTACACGGAAGACTTCGCCGAACTGGCGACGCCGACCTGCACGCTGGCGATCGGCAGCACGCGCACCTTGATGCTGTTCGGCGGCGACATCGCCCGCCCCGCCGACAACCACACCGCCATCATCGAGTTCCGCGTCGGCGACGTCGATGCTGAATTCGCCAGGCTCTCGGACCTCCTCAGGAATATCACTGTGCAGAAGCCGACCACCATGCCCTGGGGCAACCGCTCGCTGCTGTTTCGCGACCCTGACGGCAATCTGGTGAATTTCTTCACGCCGGTAACCGCTGAGGCGATCAGGAAATTCGACAGATAGGCGTAAGCGGCGCCGCTGGCCGAAGCTGCTCTATTTCTGGTTCCATTTCCGGATGACCGGCTCGCTCAAATCATGCTCGTAGCCGAGCACGCTGATGCTGGCCGTATCGAGCACGAGCAGCGCGCCGCCCTCCGGCGGCAGCCCGATCCAGCGCGCCGCCAGCACGCGCAGAAAATGCGCGCTGGAAAACACCAATATGCTGGCATTGGCCTCGCGCAGCCCAGCGATAATCCTGTCGGCCCGCGCGCCGACATCGGCCGCCATCTCGCCCTTTGGACACCCATCGCGAAACACATTCCAGCCGCGGCGCTCGGCCAGGATCTGTTTTGTCGTCAGCCCCTCATAGGCGCCATAGTCCCACTCCTGCAGATCGTCCTTCTTGACGCTCTGCGCGCCGAAGCCGGCCAGTACGCTGGTGTTGTAGGCGCGCTGCGACGGGCTCGACCATACGGCCGAAAAAGACAGGCCCTCGAGCCTGTCCGCGAGACCCCGCGCGGCGGCCTCGCCAACCGGGGTCAACGGCATGTCGGTGCGGCCGGTATGCTGCCCCGAAAGGCTCCATGCCGTTTCACCATGCCGGACCAGATGGATTTGCGGATACGGGTTGCTCATGGACTGCCTTTCAATGTCACCGGCACCTTAGGCGACGATGCGGCAAAGGGGAATCCGCTTGGTACAAGACTGCGTGGTCGCCTGGCCTTGATCCGCGGCGGGGCCGGCCCTGTGATCGGCCCGAGGCCGCAACTATATCAAGGCCAGCCCTCCACAAGGCTCCCGCCACCTCAAGGGCATCGGCCCTTGCGCAACAGGTCATGTCATCATGTACAAACATTTGCTCATCGCCACGGACGGATCGGAACTGGCCGACAAGGGCGTTACCCACGGCCTGACATTGGCCAAGGGCCTCGGCGCCTCTGTTACTTTCATCACCGTCTCCGAACAATTCCCGATCTTCGCCTGGGGCGGCGCCATGGCCGGCTACGCCGCCGGCGATGAACTGGCCGCCTATCAGGAAGAAGCGCGCAAATACGCCAAGGAAGTTCTCGACAAGTGCAAGGCATCGGCCGACGCCGCCGGCGTCTCGGCGGAGGTCGTGCATGTCGAGGACAAAAGGCCCGCCGAAGCCATTCTGGAACTGTCGCAGGCCCTGGGCTGCGACCTGATCGTCATGGCTTCGCACGGCCGCCGCGGACTAGGCAAGCTGCTCCTCGGCAGCCAGACGGCGGAAGTGCTGTCCTACACGGAGATCCCGGTGCTGGTCGTGCGGTAGGGCTACTACGGATCGCATGCTCCATCGAAGCGGGTAATGACAATGTCGTTACGCTGTGCTAGATATGCGCAACGAAGGAGCCGTCCATGCCAACGTCACATCATCCGGTGCCGAAGAGCGTTCCGCTCAACATCCGCGTCAAGCCGGAAGTTCGCAATCTGATCGACCGCGCAGCCGAATTGCTCGGTAAGAATCGCACCGACTTCATGCTTGAAGCCTCGCAACGCGCCGCTGAGGAAGCGTTGCTCAACCGTCTCGTGTTTACCGTCGAACCGGATGTCTACGCTGCGTTTCTGGCACGCCTCGACGCGCCGCCGCAGCCCAACGACCGATTGCGCCGCACGATGACGACAAAGGCTCCGTGGGAAGCTGCGTGACGCTGTCGGTCCCGGTTCCACTCGCGGATCATCACGAACTCGGGGAATTTTCGTCGGGCATTACAGCGCTCGACGATTGGTTGAAAAAACGTGCTCGCACCAATCAAGCGGGCGGTGCATCCCGGACCTATGTGACTTGCAAAGGCAACCGTGTGATTGGCTACTATGCCGTTGCCAGCGGCGCCGTGAAAATGGTCGAAGCTTCCAGCCGTTTCCGGCGCAACATGCCCGATCCGATCCCCGTCGCAGTGCTAGGCAGGTTGGCCGTAGACCAAGCCTATCACGGTCGGGGCATCGGTCGGGCGCTGGTAAGGGATGCCGGTCTACGAATTCTCCAGGCTGCTGAAATACTGGGCATCAAAGGCATAGTGGTGCATGCGATTTCCGACGATGCCCGAGCTTTCTACATCACCATCGGGTTCGAGCCCTCGCCGGTCGAGCCGTTGACACTCATGGTCACGCTCGCTGATCTCAGCGAAAGCATTGGCTGACGACTTCCTGCCAGTGCTCTGGGGAAGTCCGGCGCCTAGAACACCAACTCCCCCACGAGATAGACCCCAAGCGCCAGCAACCCCGCGAAGAACACTTTGCGGAAGGTCTCGACGCTCATCTTCTGGCGCAGCGCCTGGCCGGCGAACATGCCGGCCAGCGCCGGCACAAGGGCTGCGACCGACCCCACCAGTTGCGCACTCGGCGACGCCAGGGCGCCTGCCTTGAACAACCCGATGGCGAGCGCCGCCGTCGACACGGTGAAGGACAGGCCGAGCGCCTGGATCAGGTCTTCTTTCTCCAGCCGCAGCGACTGCAGATAGGGCACCGCCGGGATGACGAAGACGCCGGTGGCGCCGGTGACCAGCCCGGTCGCCACCCCGACCAGCGGTGACATCAAGGCTTCGCGGCGCGCCGGCGTGGTGAAGCCGGCTTTGGCGAGGCCGAGGATCGCATAAAGCACCAGTGCGGCGCCCAGCCCCACTGAGGCCGCGCCCGTATGCGTGCCGGTCAGCAGGCCGGCGCCGGCAACGGTGCCGAGCATCACGCCGGCCATCATCGTCCACAGCCGCTTGCACAGCCGGGCGAAGGACGGGCCGGTCAGCAATTGCCAGAGGTTGGTAACCAGCGACGGGATCAAGAGCAGGGCAGCCGCCTGCGCCGGCGGCATCGTCACCGCCAGCAGGCCCATCGCAACGGTCGGCAGGCCCATGCCGACGACGCCCTTGACGAAGCCGGCGGCGAGGAACACGGCGCCGATCCAGGCGAGGATGCCGGCGCTCAGCATGATCGTATCTTCAGGGCCGGATCAGTCATGCAGCAGCATATCGGTTGCGTCGGCATCCGGGCTGGCGGCCTTTGCCGGCGCCGCATCGCGGCTGGTGGATACGACCGTCGCCGCGCATCCCCGCAGGCCTGATCCCGCTCGCGCCATGGCAAGGCCGGCCACCGCAATGGCCAGCACGATCGCCGTGCTTTCAAGAATGCCGAGCCGGCCTGATGTTCGTTCGTTCATCGCAATTCTCCTTCGAAACTGTTTGACGAAAATCCTGGCCGATCACAATGTGGAAGTTGCGCTGCCAGCCTTCGGCCACGACGAAGGCTGGTTGGCCGACCGCCTTCCCGGCGCTGAATATTCGCAGGAGCAAGAGAATGCGCTTCGATCTGGTCGATCTCCGCCTGTTCCTGCTGGTGGCCGAACGCGGCAGCATCACCCATGGCGCCGAGCTTGCCGGACTGGCCCTGGCGTCGGCCAGCGCCCGCATCAAGGGCATGGAGGAGCGGCTCGGCGCGCCGCTGCTGGAGCGCCGGCGCCGTGGGGTGGTGCCGACGGCGGCCGGACAGGCGCTGCTGCATCATGCGCGCGCGGTGCAGAACCAGATCGAAGCGATGACCGGCGACCTCGCCGCCTATGCCACCGGCCTGCGCGCCCGCGTCCGGCTGATGGCCAACACCGCCGCCACAGCCGAGTTGCTGCGCGAGATCCTGCCCGCCTTCCTTGTCGCGCATCCCGGCATCGACATCGAGCTCGACGAGCGCCCCAGCCATGAGATCGCGCAAGCCGTGGCCAGTGGTGCGGCCGATCTCGGCATCGCCGCCACCTGGGCCGGCCTTGCGCACCTCGAGCAGAAACCGTTCTTCATCGACCGGCTGGTGGTGATCGCCGCGCGAAACCGGCCCGGCCTTGAAGGCCGCACCGTCAACCTCACTGAGCTTCTCGGCGAATCTTTCGTCGGCCTCAGCACCGGCCATGCGCTGCAGGAGCACATCGCCCGCCAGGCGGCCCGCCTTGGCGGCCATCTGCATATCCGCATCCACGTTCCCGGCCTCGACAATGTCTGCCGGCTGGTCGCGCAAGGTGCCGGCATCGCCATCGTGCCGGAAAGTGCCGCCCGCCGCTCGGCGCGGACGCTACGCACACTGCGGCTGACCGATGACTGGGCAACGCGCCAGCTCAACCTCTGCGCCCGCCGCTTCGACGAGTTGACACCGCAGGCAAAATTGCTCGCGACAGCGCTGGCGTGAGCCGGACAGCGAGCACCTATCCCCATCAGCGCTGAATCATTGCCTTGCTTTTCAAATGTTCGTGACGTAGCTTGTTTGCACATTGGCAAAAAAATCGCCAAACTTTTTTCCTTTTGTGAAAGACGGGGACTTTGCGGGAACATCTCGATCTGACCGATCGGCGGCTGGTCAAACAGCTGTCGCAGGACGCCCAGCCGGGCATCAACCGGATCGCCGAGATATTGGCGATTTCGGTGCCGACGGTGCGCTCGCGGCTGCGCAACCTGCTCGACCGCAACCTACTCAAGATCGTCGGGCTGCTGAACCTGACCGAGCGCCCCGAGCTGATCTCCGCCATTGTCGGCATCAATGCCCAAGGGCGCGGCCGGGCCCGCGAACTGGCGCAGCGCATTGCCGAACTGCCTTTCGTCAATTCGGCCTCGGTGGTCACCGGACGCTTCGACATCATCGTCGACGTGACGGTGGCCGGTGACGTCGCCGATCTCTACCGCGTCACCAGCGAACTGATCCCCGGCGCCGGCGAGCCGGGCGAAGTGGTGCGCAGCGAGACCTTCGTCGTCATGGCGTCCTGCAACAAATGGGTCAGCCTGCCGGAAGGCTGCTGGTCGGACGACCGCAAGGAGCCGGCATGAAGATCGCGGTTCTCGGCGGCCTCGGCCTGCAAGGCCGGGCGGCAATCGCCGACCTCGTCGCCAGCGACGGCGTCGAGGAAATTGTCTGCGTCGACACCGCGCCGGACGGCCCTGCCCGGCTTGCCGGCCTGACCGATCTTGCCCGCGTGCGCTTCGTGGTGCCTGAGGGCGCGATCGGCCAGGCCCTGGCCACTGTGCTTGATGATGTCGACGCCGTCATCGACCTGTTGCCGCAGCCGCTGATGCGCGAGGCGGTAAAGGCCGCGATTGCCACGCGCACGCCGCTGGTCACCACCAATTACGCCAAGTCGATCGCCGACCTGGCGCCGGCCGCCGAACAGGCCGGTGTCTCGATCATGACCGAATGCGGGCTCGACCCCGGCATCGACCTCGTGCTCTACGCGCGCGCCGCCAGGCAGTTCGACTCGATTTCTTCGATCGATTCCTATTGCGGCGGCATCCCCGAGCCGCAGGCGATGGCCAAGCCGCTGTGCTACAAGGTGAGCTGGAATTTCGACATGGTCCTGGTCAGCCAGAACCGCGACAGCGTGATGATTGAGGACGGGAACCGTGTCGCGGTGCCTGCCGGCCAGCAGCACGACAATCCGTTCATCCATGAAATCGAGGTTGCCGGTCTCGGCAGGCTCGAAGCCTTCCCCAATGGCGACGCGCTCCACTATGTCGAGATGCTGGACGCCGCAAAAGGGCTGCGCCGCTCCGGCCGCTACACACTGCGCTGGCCGGGATGGTCGGCCTTCTGGGCGCCGTTGAAGGAACTCGGTTTCCTCTCTGAGGACAAGGTGCCCGGCACCTCCAACAGCCCGCGCGAATTCCTTGGCCGGCTGCTCGGCCCGCAATTGCAATACGGCCCCGGCGAAAAGGATCTTTGCGTGATGCGCAATGTCTTTTCCGGCCTCGAAGGCGGCCGCGCCAAGACGGTGACGTCGGACCTGATCATCGAACGCGATCTCGTTTCCGGCCTGTTCGGCATGAGCCTCGGCGTCGGCTATCCCGCCAGCATCGTGGCGCAGATGCTGGCGAGGGGCGAGATCACCAGACCCGGCTTTTTGAACCCGCTGCTGGATGTGCCCGACATCAGGTTCTTCGATGAATTGGCCAGGCGTGGCATCACGGTTTCCGAGACGGTGGCACGGGACTGAGGCGAAAGATTTTCGAACGGTGGCTGCCGCCGGCAACGGCGCTGCCGCTCAAAAAGGAGCCCAAGGAGAACCGCGGGCAGACATTAACGACAACAGGGAGGAATACCGAAATGAAGATTGCCAGACTTTTCATCGCCGGAAGACTTTTCATCGCCGGGCTTGCGCTCGCCGGGCTCACCGCTGCGGCCAGTGCGGGTACGCTCGACGACATCACCAAGCGCGGCGAATTGCGCGTCGCCGTGCAGACCCAGGGACCGCCCTTCTCGCTGGTCGGCGCCAATGGCGAACGCACCGGCAGTTCGGTCGAACTGGCCGAACTGATGGCCAAGGAAATGGGTGTGAAAATCACCTTCCTCGACTTCGACTGGGATGGTTTGATCCCGGCGCTGCTGTCGGGCAAGGCCGACCTGCTGGTCGCCGACATGACACCGACGCTGGCGCGCGGCATGAAGGTCGCGTTCACCACGCCCTACATGTACACGGGCAGCACCGTCTTCACCAAGGCCGACAGCAAGTTCAAGACCACCGAGGACTGCAAGGCCAAGGGCACCAAGATCGCCGTGCTGCTCGGCGCCACCGGCGAGAAGGAAGCCAAGAACGCCTTCCCCGATGCCGACATCAAGAGCTACAAGGGTGGCGGTCCGCTGCTGCTCGACGCCGTCAACAACGGCCAGGCCGACTGCGGCGTCAACGACGTCTCGGCGGTCAAGGGCCAGTCGACCGCCTATCCGGCCGGCACCTTCACCAT
>NZ_RZPL01000210.1:0-7891 GCF_004022805.1 Mesorhizobium sp. M7A.F.Ca.CA.002.04.1.1
GTCCCTGCAGGGCATACGACGCGCCGCCGTCATCACCGCAATTGCTGTGCTGCTTCCGATTGGAGAGAGCTCCGCCCACCTGACCAACTACCGATGGGTGATATTGCGACGTTATCGATGAGCCGCGTGTCGCCAAGCCAAGCCGCAGCAAGCAAGCGTGCCGGTCGGTCAAGGCTTGCTAACGATTGCAGGTCTGTTTCTCCGCGAAGCTCCAGGTATTCGAGCTCGCGATAGCCGGCAGCCAGAATTGCTGCACGCGCTTCATCAAGCGTAGGCAGGATGGGGGAGCCGCGTGCAAGCCGCTCGGCCGTATCGAGCAGGACCGATGCTAGTTTTGGGGCAATGGCGCGTTGGGCTGGGGAGAGCCGCACGTTACGCGACGATAGCGCAAGACCATCGGCTTCGCGGACTGTCGGACAGGGCACAATAGTGATCGGAATGTCGAGATCCCGGACCAAGCGCCTGACAAGCTGAAGTTGCTGAAAATCCTTTTCGCCAAAAAAGGCGAAGTCAGCGCCGGCCTGCAGGAAGAGCTTGGCCACGACCGTCGCCACGCCATTGAAATGGCCGAGCCGGAATGCGCCGCAAAGGCATTCGCTGATGCCGGACACTGAAACGGCCGTGGCGAAGCCCACCTGGTACATTTCCTCTGTGTCCGGCACATAGAGCAGATGCGTGCCCAGCAGAGCGAGCTTGGCAGCATCGTCGCTTTCCGTCCGAGGGTAGGCAATCAGGTCGGCGGGGCTGTTGAACTGCTTGGGGTTTACGAACAGCGTCACGATCACCCGCTCGGCCCTTTCGAGCGCCTTCCGCACGAGGCTCAGATGCCCGTCGTGCAAGGCTCCCATGGTCGGCACAATACCGATCGTGGCACCCGAGCGACGCCATTGCGCAACGACGCCGCGCAGCTCGCTCACGGTTCGAGCGATCGGCACGCTCATGTGAAGTCACCGGCCTTCAAGGCGTTGACATAGAGATGTTCGACCGCCGGAAAGTGCCGGTTCCGCATATCGGTGGCGTAAGCGGCGATTGCCGCCTCAGCCTGCTCACCGAGCTCGGCATAGCGTTTGACGAACTTCGGCCGAAATGAGGTGAAGAGCCCGAGCATATCGTGGCTCACCAGAATCTGGCCGTCGCAAGCTGGCGAGGCACCGATGCCGATGGTGGGTATGTCGATATCGGCGGTTATCTGCCGTGCAAGCTGCTCCGGTATCTTTTCCAGCACCAAGGAGAAGGCGCCAGCTTCAGTTACCGCCCTGGCGTCGCGCCTGATCCGCTCTGCATCGGCTCCCCGGCCCTGCACACGATAGCCTCCAAACGTGTTTACCGCCTGCGGCGTCAGGCCCACATGGGCCATGACAGGTACGCCGCGCGCGGTAAGGAAGCGGATGGTTTCCGCGATGGTCTCGCCGCCCTCGATCTTTACCGCTGAACAACCGGTCTCACCCATCACGCGCGCAGCGTTGCCGAAAGCGTGCTCTGGGCTTTCCTCGTAGGAACCGAAGGGCAGGTCGACGACCATCAGCGCGTGTTCAAGGCCGCGGCGAACGGCCTGTCCGTGCATGATCATCATGTCGAGCGTGACCCCCAGCGTCGACGACAGGCCGTGCAGCACCATGCCGACGCTGTCGCCGACAAGAACGATGTCGCAGTGGCGATCGAGCAGCCTCGCGACCGGCGTGGTGTAGGCCGTCAAGCATACAAGTGGCGTCTGGCCTTTTCGCGATCGAATATCTGGAGGAGTCATCCCTTTTATCTCACCAGCCGCGCTCAACCGAGGCCCCTTCCCTTACGTTACCAACAGCGGGTGTCGCGTTTGGCATATTTTTGTGCGACTGCGAAGAGCTAAAAACAGCGCTTGAGTACTCCGGTGTTGACGTGCTGGCTTCCAAGGTTACATTCAATCGATTAAGGCGCTCCGTTGGGCCAACCCGCTTTCGCAAACATGGATCCTCAGACAAGAAGAACCAAGAAAGGCAAAGCCGCCGTCAAAGCTGACGAAGCCAAAGTGGACCTGACTGCCGTCGTGGTCGCCGTAAACGACAGTGAGCCCTGTGTCCTCACAGTCGGTCATGCGGACACCCTCCCTTCTGGACCTTTTGCCCTTGAGCATCGATCACTGCAGTCGGGTTTGAGGGGGTGGGTGGAGCAGCAGACCGGCCATGCACTTGGATACATCGAGCAACTCTACACCTTCGCCGATCGCGATCGCATCGGCACTGAGCGCCACCAGCGCGTCATCTCAATCAGCTATCTCGCATTGACCAGGAAGGAACAGGCAACGAACTCGGCCGCGTGCGGCTGGCAAAGTTGGTACGAATATTTTCCCTGGGAGGACCACCGCTTCGGCACGCCGCCTGTGCTGCTCGATAGATTGCGGCCCCGCCTGATTGAGTGGGCCGGCGGCGCCAGCGAGCCGACCACTCAACGCGAGCGCCGGCAGCGCGCTGCGATAGCCTTCGGCTTCGACGACCGCCATTGGAACGAGGAACTCACGCTCCAACGCTACGAGTTGCTCTATGAAGCTGCTCTGATTGAGGAGGCCGGTGGCGGCAGGGACGCGATTGCGGCCGCGGCTGGCAAACCAATGGTCGCTGACCACCGTCGTATTCTGGCAACCGGGATCGCGCGGCTGCGTTCGAAGATCAAATACCGGCCGGTCGTGTTCGAGCTTATGCGGCCTTCCTTCACGCTGCTGCAACTGCAGCGAACCGTGGAAGCTTTGGCTGGCAGGCTGATCAACAAGCCGAACTTCCGGAGATTGGTCGAGCAGCAGGAACTTGTTGAGGAGACCGGGGAGACCTCCCTCGACACGGGCGGCCGACCGGCGAAGCTTTATCGCTTCCGGCATGCCGTCCTCGACGACAGGGCTATCGCCGGGACAAAATTACCGCTGGCGCGGGCTTGACATACTTATAGTCAAGGTAGATATATTCCCTTATTGTCAAACCGAATATAATCGAGGCGCCAATGACTGGGGCGTTACCTATGGCTGCGTCCTTGTATGAGCGTGTCCGGCGGGTGATCCCACCCGTTGAATGGCCCGCGTTCGCCGGCGATATTGAAGCCATCTTAGCGCTGAAGCGTGAGCGCAATGCGGTGGTGCTGGCGCACAATTACCAGACGCCCGAAATTTTTCATTGCGTGGCAGACATCGTCGGCGACAGCCTGGCGTTGGCCCACAAGGCGGTGACGGTCGACGCCGACATCATCGTGGTTGCCGGCGTTCATTTCATGGCCGAGACGGCAAAACTGCTCAATCCGAACAAGACCGTGCTCATCCCGGATCTCCGCGCCGGCTGCTCGCTGGCCGAATCGATCACGGCAAACGACGTGCGGCTAATGCGGCTGCGGTATCCGGGGGTCCCCGTTGTTACTTACGTCAACACTTCCGCCGCCGTAAAAGCGGAGTCCGACATCTGCTGCACGTCCGGCAACGCCAAGGCGGTGGTGGAATCGCTTGGCGTGGCGCGTGTGCTGATGCTCCCGGACGAATATCTGGCGAGGAACGTGGCAGCCGATACAGACGTCGAGATCATCGCCTGGAAAGGCCATTGCGAGGTGCATGAGCGCTTCACCGCAGCAGACATCCGGGAACTGCGCGATGCCCATCCAGGCGTCATCGTGCTGGCCCATCCAGAATGCCCACCAGACGTTGTCGCGGAGGCGGAGTTCTCCGGCTCGACCGCGGCGATGTCGGATTATGTCGAGCGTGAGAAACCGAAGCGTGTCGTCCTTCTGACCGAATGTTCGATGAGCGACAACGTCGCGGTCGCGCATCCCGACGTCGAGTTCGTTCGCCCATGCAATCTGTGCCCGCACATGAAGCGCATCAACCTGGCCAACATTCGCGCCGCACTCGAGCAGAACCGGCATGAGGTCCGGATTGATCCCGAAATTGCCGGCCCCGCCCGCCGCGCGGTCGAGCGCATGCTTTCCCTATGAGTCTGGAGGTTCGCGAAATCGCGGGGGCGCCGGTCGTCATCGGCGGCGGCATTGCCGGCCTGATGACGGCGCTTCATCTGGCGCCGGAACCGGTCGTGCTTTTGACCAACGCGCCGCTTGGAACCGGAGCCTGCAGTGAACTTGCCCAGGGCGGTCTTGCGGCAAGTCTCGGGGGCGACGACGGCCCAGATTTTCACCTTTGCGACACGATAGCTGCCGGCGACGGACTCTGCGATGAGGCCACGGTGCGGCGAGTGGTACGAGCTGCACCCGAAGCGATTAGGACGATCCAAAGGTTCGGCGTCGACTTCGACCAGCACCCTGACCGCGCGTTGCGACTTGGGCTCGAGGCGGCACACTCGCGACGGCGGATTGTGCATGCAGCCGGCGACGCCACCGGTCGCGAGTTGGTGCGCGCGCTCGTCGCCGCGGTTCGGCGTACAGCCTCGATCACCATTATCGAAAATGTGGAGGTCCGCCGGCTGGTCGTGCAGGACGGGTCGGTCATCGCCGTGGTCGCAGCAGGACGAGCCGGCGCGCTCGCTCTGCCCACGCGTCGCGCGGTGCTGGCGACCGGCGGCGTCGGCGGGCTGTTTTGCGACACGACAAACCCCGCTGGCTCATGGGGTCACGGGCTGGCGCTCGCCGCATGGGCGGGGGCGGAACTCGCCGACTTGGAATTCATACAGTTCCATCCAACTGCGCTCGACGGTCCGCGCCGGCCGATGCCGCTGGTGAGCGAAGCCGTGCGTGGCGAAGGCGCGGTGCTCATCGATGAGCGAGGAGAGCGCTTCCTCGCCGACACACCTGGCGGTGAACTTGCGCCTCGCGACGTCGTAGCGCGCGCCATTTGGCACCAGCTTGCCGTTGGACGCCGCGTATTCCTGGACGCACGGCAAAGTCTCGGCCCGAGATTTGGCAAGCGTTTTCCAGGCATCGCCGAATTGTGCCGGAGCGCAGGAATCGACCCAGCGACCGACCTGATCCCGGTGCGCCCGGCGGCACATTATCACATGGGCGGCGTCGCCGTAGACAGCGCCGGCCGCAGCTCCATCGAGGGATTGTGGGCCTGCGGTGAGGTGGCCTGTACCGGCCTGCACGGCGCCAACCGCCTGGCCAGCAACTCGCTCACCGAAGCGGCGGTCACCGCGAGCTGGGTTGCCGAAAGCGTTGCCGGCACGTCGTATACCCGGCGACCGCGCAGATGCTCCACATTCGTCCCTCCACGACCAGACGCTTCCGTGGTCCGCCCGATTGTCTCCGCCGCCCTGGGTATCATCCGCGACGGCGAGGCAATGCGCGAAGCGGTGGCGACCCTGCTGCCGATCGCAGCCAATAGTGTCGCTGCCTCTGGTCCGGCTTTGGTCTCACTGATGATCGCCGCGGCGGCCCTGAGGCGGGAAGAGAGTCGAGGCGCGCACTGTCGGTCCGATTTCCCGCTCCACGATGCCAACGTGCGCCCATCACGGCTGACACTGCACAGCGCAATGCGGGCCGCGGCCGCACTCGATTGCCGGGCTACCATACGGAGCACTTGATATGACTTCATTCTCCCCCCTCCCCGCGACCCTGATCGAACCGATTGTGCGCGTTGCGCTCCTCGAAGACCTGGGCAGATCCGGCGACCTGACCACCGATGCGGTTATCCCGTATGATTGCACTGCCACGTTGGTGCTCAAAGCGAGGCAGGCGGGCGTCGTTGCCGGGCTCGATCTGGTCTCGTATGCCTTCCTTCTCGTGGAACCGGCGATCAACATCCAGATCTGGCGCCCTGATGGCAGCGAGGTTGGGGCCGGGGAAACCATTGCAAGATTGTCCGGACCCGCACGAGGCCTGCTCACGGCCGAACGCACGGCCCTCAATTTCTTATGCCGGCTGAGCGGCATTGCCACTGCCACAGCGGCCATGGTTGAGGCCGTGCGCGGTCACAAGGCGAGGATTGTATCGACGCGAAAGACGACGCCCGGGCTGCGGGCATTGGAGAAATACGCCGTGCGCGTCGGCGGCGGTGCCAATCACCGGTTCGGCCTCGATGACGGCGTGCTCATAAAGGACAACCACATCGCGATCGCCGGCGATATGCGCACAGCAATAGAGCGGGCGCGCGCCGCAGCAGGGCATATGGTGAAGGTCGAGGTCGAGGTCGACACGCTGAAGCAGCTCGATGCAGCGCTCGCGATTGGTGTTGACGCGGTGCTGCTCGACAATATGTCGGTCGAGGATCTTGCCCGCGCGGTTTCTATAGTGGATGGCCGTACGATCACCGAGGCGTCCGGTCGGGTGATGCCGAAAACGGCGGCGGCGATTGCGGCGACCGGTGTCGATCTCATCTCCATGGGTTGGCTGACGCACAGCGCCCCGATCCTCGACATCGGCCTGGACATGCCGGACCACCAGAACATCTGCAAGCACTTGAACTGAGGATTACGGCGTGAGGAGCAACATCAGCTCGGCAGGCGTAGGAGGTGCTGGAAAGACGTGCCGCAGCTCGCCTTTAGCGAGTGCGCCCCAAAGCCAAGAAGGCGTACCGGACTAGCAAACAAAGGTTTGACGATGACGATTGGAATGAACTCGGAGTTCGACGTGAACCAGACCATGCAATCGGTCGACGGAACGCCTCCGCGATGGAACCGCAAAGAGGCCGAGGCCATCTACGGCATGCCATTCAACGATCTGCTGTTCCTGGCTCAGACGATCCACCGCCAGAACTTCGATCGAAACCGAGTGCAGCTGTCGCGGCTCCTTAGCATCAAGACCGGCGGGTGCCCCGAAGATTGCGGCTATTGCAGCCAGTCTGCGCATTACGAAACCGGTGTGAAGGCGTCGAAGCTGGTGGACGTCAAGCATGTCATCGACGAAGCGGCCAAGGCGCGTGATGGCGGCGCAACGCGCTATTGCATGGGCGCGGCGTGGCGAAGTCCCAAGGAGCGCGACATGGACGTTGTGGTCGCCATGATTGAGGGCGTCAAGGCCCTCGGCATGGAGACCTGCATGACGCTCGGCATGCTCGATCTTGAGCAAGCTGCTCGCCTGAAGCAGGCCGGTCTCGACTACTATAACCACAACATCGATACCTCTGAGCGCTACTATGGCGAGGTTATTTCAACCAGGACTTTTGCCGACCGGCTGAAAACGCTTGGGCACGTGCGCGCGGTTGGGATGAAAGTCTGCTGCGGCGGCATTGTCGGGATGGGAGAAGAAAAGACCGATCGCATCGACATGCTGGTCACGCTCGCGAACCTGCCCGAGCCGCCGGAAAGCGTGCCGATCAACATGCTTATTCCCATCGAAGGCACGCCGCTTGCCGCGGCCGACGCCATCGATCCGATCGATTTCGTCCGCATCGTTGCGCTCGCGCGGGTGATGATGCCGAAATCCTATGTAAGGCTGTCCGCCGGCAGGACGGCGATGAGCGACGAAACGCAGGCGCTGTGCTTCTTTGCCGGCGCCAATTCGATCTTTGTCGGCGACACGCTGCTGACGGCGGGAAATCCCGGCGAGGACAAGGATACCCTTCTGTTCCGGCGCCTCGGCATTGAGCCTATGGAACTCGCCACGCAATGAAGGAGGCAATTCTTGCCCGCTATGACGCAACCTTGCGGGGACTGGGGCGCAAGGACCGGTTGCGGACGCTCGCACCGCGCGCCGGGCTCGACTTCTCGTCGAACGACTATATCGGACTTGCCGCCTCCAAAAGACTGGGCGATGCGGTTTCGACGGCGATTGCGCGGGGCACGCCAGTGGGCGCCACCGGATCGCGGCTGTTGCGCGGCAATGCACCGGAACATGAGCAACTGGAGGCGGACGCAGCGGCATTTTTCGGAGCCGAGCGTGCACTGTTCTTCGGCAGCGGCTATATCGCCAACTTCGCTCTGCTGACGGCCCTGCCGCAGAAAGGCGACCTGCTGGTCCTCGACGAGCTCGCTCATGCCAGCATGCATGAGGG
>NZ_RZPL01000211.1:0-7888 GCF_004022805.1 Mesorhizobium sp. M7A.F.Ca.CA.002.04.1.1
CTCCTGGCGGCCGCGACTTTCCGTCCCGGAGGAAATCCGTGCGCGCTTCGTCGCGCCGGCGGTGACCGGCTTCGGCGCGATGGCGCTGGTCGGGTTCTACGCCGCGTTGGCGCCGAGCATCCTGGCGCAGCAGCTGCATGAGACCAACCATGCCGTCGCCGGCGCGCTGTTCTTCGAGCTGGCGATCGTCACCGCGATCAGCATTGTCGTTCTGATGCACATGAAGAGCAATAAGGCGATGCTGGCTGCGCTGGCATTGATGATCCCAAGCGTCTTGTTGGTGGTGGCGGCGCAGATATTGGCCTCGATGGCACTGATGGTTGCTGCGACGGCCTGTTGCGGCGTTGCGGCGGCGCTTGGTTACCGTGGCGGCCTGCAAGTGGTGAACGAGATCGCGCCCAAGGATCGTCGCGCCGAAGTGGTGTCCAGCTTCTTCATCTGCTGCTTTGTCGGCAACGCCTTGCCCGTCATCGGCATCGGCATCGTTTCGACCTATGCCAGTCCCGTCGCTGCCAGCCTGGCGTTCGCCGGCATGATCGTGGTGTTTGCGTTGGTGGCGCTGGCTTTTGGGCTGAAACAACAACGGCGTTGAGGGCCTGGAGCGGTCCAGCGGAACCGGGTTGGCTTCAGCCGTTCGGTGTTTCAGGCGAAAGATGCGCGCGTCCGCGCGGCACGCCAAGACCGGTGTCCGGCGGCTCGCCGGCGGCCGGCCTGTCCTCGATCATGTGCGTGGTGCGCCAGCGGCCGAAACGATAGTAGGCCGCCGCCAGTACAAGCGAGCTGATCGAACCCGCCGGGAAGCTCCACCACAACGCTTCCTCGCCGATCACGCCACGCATGAAATAGGCAAAGCCGGTGCGCACGACCAGCACCGAAATGACCAGGATGATCAGCGGCGGCATCACGGCACCCGTGGCTCGTACGGTGGCAAACAGCACGATGGTTATGCCGAACAGGATGAACGACCACGAGGCGACATTGTTGATGTGGACGGCGATGTCGATCGCCGCGCTGTCGCGGCTCAGGAACAGGCTCAGCACCGAACGGTCGAAAACCGACAGCACGGCAACCAGTGCGCCGGTCAGGACGAGGTTGAAGCCGACGCCTGAGGCGGCGATGCGGCCGATCCGGTCCCAGCGCCCGGCGCCGACATTCTGTGCCGCCATCGAGGACACCGCGGCGCCGATGGCGAGCGCCGGCATCTGGATGTAGGTCCACAGCTGGGCGGCGATGCCGTAGGCGGCGGCGACCTGTGAGCCGTAGGAATTGACGATGCCCATCACCGTCAGTGCCGCCGCCGAAATGACGATCATCTGCAGGCCCATCGGCACGCCCTTGAAGACGACGATGCGCAGCAAGGTGGGATCGGGCCGCAGCAGAGCGAGGTTGGCGCCGGCCAGCCGCAGCGGATGCTTGCGCACATAGAGCACGATCAGGATGGCGATCACGCTAACCGTCTGGCCGATCAGCGTGGACGTGGCGGAGCCCGCGATGCCGAGTTCGGGAAACGGTCCGATGCCGGCGATGAGCAATGGGTTGAGCACGATGTCGAGGACGACGGCCAGCGCCATGAAGAAGAAGGGGGTGCGTGAATCGCCGGCACCGCGCAGCACGGTCATGACGAAGGACAGAAGGTTCATCATCGGCACGGCGACGAAGATGATGCGCAGATAGGAGCGCGCCAGCGGCAAGGCGTCGGCCGGTGTGCCGAGCGTGTTGAGAATGGCGTCAACCCAGATCCAGCCGCAGACCGCGAAGACAACCGAGACGAGGAAGAAGAACGTCGCGCTGGTGCCGACAATGCGGCGCGCCTCGGGCAGGTCGCGGGCACCGACCGACTGGGCCACCAGGATGGTGGCCGCCATGCCGATGCCGAACACAGTGCCGAGGATCAGGAACAGGACGAGGTTGGCATTAGAGGTGGCGGTCAGCGCCGATTCGCCGAGAAAACGGCCGACCCAGACGGCGTTGATCGAGCCGTTGAGCGACTGCAGCACGTTGGAGCCGAGCACCGGCAGGGCGAACAGCAGAAGCGTGCGCGGGATCGGGCCGCTGGTCAGGTCGCCGGTGCGCCGGCGCGCGGGCATTTTTTCGTCCATGGCGGGCAACTCGGCGGATGGTGATTTGGATCCAGTCCACGATGATATCGCAGGCGGGACCGAGATGCACCCTTGCGAACGCGCGGCTGAAAGGCCGCTGCCCCGTTCATGCCTGCCGCGAGCCCAGCGGACGCGCCAAGCGCGCCCGCCCGTGCAGTGGCCGTTACTTCCCGGCGAGACCCGGCAGCGTGACCTGATAGACCAGGAACATGGTGTCGACATCGGCGCCGTCTTCCGCCTTGTAGGGTGCGCCGACCTGAAAACCGTCCTGGGCGAGGAAGTCGTTGTCGTTGGCGACGAACAGGAAGTAGTCGTCGGGCAGCTTCGGATCGAGAACGCTGACCACCGACATCGCCTCCCACTTCTCCGACAGGTTGTTCTTGTCGTTCGGCGCGCCATTGTGCAGGCCGAAGCGGCCGAGTTCGCCCTTGTCGTTGATGTCGATGAACGGCGTCAGCTTGGCCGGCATCACCGACGGGTCGAGCACGCCCTTGGGCGCCAGCGGCTTGTCGGCGGCATCGAAGGCGCCGCCGGCGATGTCGGTCGCGGCCGAGACGTCGACGACGAAGATCTGGCGCACCAGCGAGGTGTCGCCCTTCAGCCCCTGGCCGTTGCCGCTGTCGCGCGCCAGCATCAGGAAGGTCTTGTCGGAGAGCGCCACGATCTCGCTCTGCGCGGCGATCTTGGTCTTGCCCTTGGCATCCTTGAACACCGGCAACGGCACGACATACTCATGCGCCAGTTTGAGGTGGGCGAGGTCGGACGCGTCATAGACCAGCGCACGCGTGTTCTGGCGCGTCGCGGGCGAATCGCCGCCATCCTGCCGGGGCGCCGATTGCAGCACCGCGATCAGGAACTTGCCGTCCGGCGTCATCGCCATTCCCTCCAGGCCCTGGTTGTTCTGGCGGCCGGTCTCGGGGTCCTTCGGATCGGGCTCGGCGGCACCGGGTCCCGGATTGTCCGAGGCGAAGTTCGGCGTGCCGTGGCGCATCGGCACGAAGGCGGCCGGTGGCTGGGTTGCCGACAGCAGATGCCCGTCGGCGGAAAACCGATAGATGTTCGGGCCGTATTCGTCGGAGATGAACATCGAACCATCGGGCAGCCGCACGATCGCCTCGTTGTCGAGCGCCAGCTTGCCATTGTCGGCTTGCGGCAGGATCGGCATGTCGCCGCTTGCCGCGCGCACGCCGTTGAGTGGGTCGAGGCCTGTGGCATCAGCCCCCTTGTCGTCGGTGAGAAGCATGGTGTCGGCGAGCGTTGCCTTGACGCCCGTCTGCTCCTGGCCGGCAGCAGGTGCCGCGCCCGGTGCGACCGGAGCAAATTCGATGGCGATCGTGTTGAGGCGCGGCCGGTAGTTGGTGGTGCCGACGACATTGTAGCCACGGTCCGGCAACAGCCAGAGCGAACCCCTGTAGCCGGCGGTGTCATGCGTCCAGCCTGATGCGTCGATCGCCATGCCGGAACCCGAGCCGAAGGTCTCGCCGAACTTGTCGCGCTGAGCGGCCGGGATGCGGCCGACGCCGACCAGCCCCTTGTTGACGAGGCCGCCGACGGTCGCGGTGCTGTCGGCGAGCGCCGGCGCCAAGGCGGTGAACAAGGCCAGCGCGACGCCAAGCGACGCGGGTCGATACAGGTGCTTCATGGATAATCCTCTTTGTGACGGATGTGCCGGAGCGGCCGGGGGACGAAAAACTGAAAGAGGTACGACATCGATGATGTTGCGCAAGCCTCCCCGAAACGCGGTCTACGGCGCGAACATGATGCTTGCGTGACAGCGCGCAGTGCATGCCGGCGGTCGACGAAAAACGATGCGCGCGCGCCGGCACTGGACACTTATGTCCAGTGGATATATACTCCAGTCTTCGGACCAACCGTGGAGGGGAAGCCTTGAAGTCGCACTACCGCGCAGTCGTCATCGGAGGTGGCGTGGTCGGAGCCTCGGTGCTCTATCACCTGACGCGGTTCGGCTGGAGCGATGTGGCGCTGATCGAGCGCGCAGAACTGACGGCCGGTTCGACCTGGCACGCGGCGGCAGGCTTCCATGCGCTCAACGCCGATCCCAACGTGGCGGCGCTGCAGGACTACACCATCAATCTCTACCGGGAGATCGAGGCCGAATCCGGCTGGGATATCGGCCTGCACATGACGGGCGGCGTCAACATCGCCAGCGATCCCGCGCGCTGGGAGTGGCTGAAATCAGCCTGGGCCGTGTTCCAGTCGGTCGGCATCGAGACCGCGCGCCTGGTCACGCCCGACGAGATCAAGGCGATCTGCCCGATCGTCGACGTCAACGGTGTTCTTGGCGGCCTGCATGATTCCAACGAAGGCCATCTCGACCCGTACGGTACCACGCATGCCTATGCGGGTGCTGCGAAGAAGCGCGGCGCCGACATCATCTTGCGCAACCGGGTCGTCGAGCTGAAAGCACGTGCCGACGGGCGCTGGGACGTCATCACCGAGCAGGGCACCATCATCGCCGAGCATGTCGTCAATGCCGGCGGGCTGTGGGCGAAGCAGCTCGGCCGCATGGCCGGCGTCGACCTGCCGGTGACGCCGATGGAGCACCACTATTTCATCACCGATGACATTCCGGAGATCGCAGCACTTGACAGGGAAATCGGCATCGCCGTCGATCTCGACGGCTTTTCATACCTGCGGCAGGAGCGCAAGGGTGTGCTGCTTGGCGTCTATGAGCAGAACCCAAAGCACTGGAACATGGACGGAGCGCCGTGGGATTACGGCATAGAGCTGATCCCGGAAGACATCGACCGCATCAGCCCGGAACTCGCCAAGGCGCATGAGCGCTTCCCTTGCCTGGCGACGGCCGGTATCCGCAAATGGGTCAACGGCGCCTTCACCTTCACGCCGGACGGCAATCCGATTGTCGGGCCGGTGCGCGGCCTGAAGAACTACTGGGTCGCCTGCGGCGTCATGGCCGGTTTCAGCCAGGGCGGCGGCGTCGGCAAGTCGCTGGCCGAATGGATGATTTTCGGCGAACCGCAGGCCGACATCTTCGGCATGGATATCGCTCGCTACGGTGCCTTCGCCGCCAACCGCGAATATCTCAGGCAGACGACGCGCCAGTTCTATTCGCGCCGGTTCGTCATGACCTTTCCCAATGAACGGCTGCCCGCCGGCCGGCCGCTGAAACGCCCCGGCGCCTATGACGGCATGAGCGCGGCGGGATGCGAATGGACGGCTTCCTGGGGGCTGGAAATCCCGGCCTATTTCGCGCCGATGGGATTTGCCGAGAGCACGACGCTGCGGCGCTCCAACGCCTTCGACATCGTCGGCGAGGAGGCGCTGCAGGTGCGGCGCGCCGCCGGCCTCGTCGATATCTCGGCCTATGCGCGCTATGCGGTGTCGGGGCTGGGTGCGGAGGCGTGGCTCGACCGGCTGCTCGCCTGCCGATTGCCGAAGGCGGGGCGGGCCGGCCTGGCGCCGATGCTCGGCCATGACGGACGGCTGAAGGGCGACCTCACCGTCTTCAACTGGGGCGGCGGCTCTTATTGGCTGATGGGCTCCTACTATCTCCGGGAATTCCATATGCGCTGGTTCGAGAGCCATGCGGCGGAGGGCGTCACCATCGCCGACCTCTCCGACACGATGAGCGGCTTCCTGCTCACGGGGCCGAATGCGCGGGAGATTCTGGAGCGCACGACGCATCAGGATGTTTCCGGCGCAGCATTGCCGTTCATGGCCTGTGGCGCATTCGACATCGGTATGGTGCAGGCACGTGTGGCGCGGCTGTCGATCGCGGGCGAACTCGGCTTCGAAATCAGTTGCCCCGTGACCATGCACGCCACGTTGCGCGACACGCTGCTGGCTGCGGGCGAGGATCTGGGCCTTGCTGAAATCGGCTACTATGCGCTCAATGCGCTGCGGCTGGAGAAGAGCTTTGGCATCTGGTCGCGTGAATTCACGCAAGGCTATACGCCGGGCCAGACCGGTCTCGACCGCTTCATCGCTTTCGGCAAGAGCGACTTCATCGGCCGCGAAGCAGCGTTGAAACAGCGGGAGGCCGGCAGCGGCCAATGCCTGGTGACGCTGGAAATCGATGCGCTCGACGCCGATGCCAGCGGTTTTGAGCCTGTCTGGCATCAGGGCCGACGCGTCGGCTTCGTCACCTCGGGCGGCTATGGCTATACGGTCGGCAAGAGCCTGGCGCTGGCTCTGGTCGACCGCGATTTCGCGGGCGAGGGCACCGCGCTCTCCGTGCATGTCGTGGGTGAGGAACGGCCGGCGCGTGTCGTCGCGGCCTCGCCCTACGATCCCCTGGGCAAGGCAATGCGGCAATGAGGAGGATTTCCGATGGTCGATGACGCGGCACGGGACGGCAGGCGCGAGCGCCGGCGTGGACGCACGGGCGAGGCCGGTAGCGAAAGCAGCCGCCGTCCCAATTACCATTCGCTGAAGAACCCGTTCCTGCCGCAGCCGATCTTTTCGGACGACCAGGCGGCTTCGATCCACGACACGGCGCTGCGGGTGCTGGAAGAGCTCGGCATCAAGGTGCTGCTGCCGCAAGCGCGTGAGCATTTTGCCAATGCCGGCGCCCTGGTCGATCCAGACACCGACATGGTGCGCATCGGCCGTGACATGGTGACGGCGGCACTCGCCTCGGCGCCGAAGTCGATCCACGCTTACGCCGGTTCGCGCGCCCGCGATCTGACGCTGGAGCTCGGCTCGATGACCTTCCTGGCCGGGTGCGGGGCGCCGAACGTCACCGATCTCGAGCGCGGCCGGCGGCCGGGAACACTGGCGGATTTCGAGGATCTGATGCGGCTGGTGCAGCATTTCGATGTGCTGCATATGCTGGGGCCCTGCATCGAACCGCAGGATGTCGACAACCGCTTTCGGCACTATGCCGTCAACCGCGCGCAGTTGACGCTGTCGGACAAGCTCCCGTTCGTCTTCGCGCGCGGAACGCCGCAAGTCGAGGACGGGTTCGAGATGCTGCGGCTGGCGCGCGGCTTGTCGGAAGAGGAGTTTCTGGCAAGCGCGCATTGCTACACCGTCATCAACACCAACTCGCCGCGTCAGCTCGACATTCCGATGGCGCAAGGCATCATCGATTTCGCTCGCGCGGGGCAGGTCTCCGTCATCACGCCGTTCTGCCTGGCGGGCGCCATGGCGCCGATAACGGTCGCCGGCGCGCTGACGCTGCAGCATGCCGAAGCGCTGGCCGGGCTGACGCTGGCGCAGATCGTGAGGCCGGGTGCGCCGGTCGTCTACGGCTCGTTCTCCTCCAATGTCGACATGAAATCCGGCGCGCCCGCCTTCGGCACGCCCGAGCACGTCAAGGCGACGCTGGGCGCCGGCCAACTGGCGCGCTTCACCGGGCTGCCTTGGCGGTCCGGCGGCGGCAGTGCGGCCAACATCTCCGACGCACAGGCCGCGCACGAGACGCAGTTCGCGCTGTGGGGCTCGGTGCTGGCCGGGGCGACGATGTGCATCCATGCTGCCGGCTGGCTGGAGGGCGGCCTCAGTGTCTCCTTCGAGAAACTGATCACCGACATCGAGGCGCTGCAGACGGTGGCTGAACTTTGTGCTGCGACGCCCGGCGACACCGACACGATTGGTTTCGAAGCTATCGCCGAGGTGCAGCCGGGCGGGCATTTCTTCTCGGCCGGCCACACCATGGCGCGCTATCGCACCGCCTTCTATGAACCGCTGGTGGCCGACTGGTCGAATTTCGGCAACTGGACGCAAAGCGGCTCGAAGACGGCGAGCGAGCGCGCCACCGGCGTCTGGAGGCGGGTGCTTGCCGATTTCGCGCCGCCGACCTCGGC
>NZ_RZPL01000212.1:0-7887 GCF_004022805.1 Mesorhizobium sp. M7A.F.Ca.CA.002.04.1.1
GTCTTGAACATTCCAAACTATGCACGTCGAACGGTCAGCCACCCCTGCGCAGTCTAGAAAGAAAAAATGGCTGATGGAACCCGCAAATGGCTGGTCCAGTCCTCACACCGCTTCCCTTGCCCAGAGCCTGTGGCCATGGCGGCGGAAATAGCGCGCCACCAGGCGCTGCTGCTTGGCCCTGATCAGGTCGGGCAGGCGCCGCTCCTGGCGCCAGCGCGGTATGTTGCGCCAGCAGGCTATGAAGCGGGCGGCGTCCTCGATTACCTCCTGCGCCGAGAGTGCCGGACCGATAGCGGCCAGGAACAGCGCCTCCGACGGTTTCAACTCGTCGATCACCGCCTTGCGCCTGACGTGATCCTGACGGGCGTGGGCGATGCCGCTGCGACGGATTGCTTCGAAGGCTTCAAGCAAGGCCAGGCTGTCGCCGGCGTAGCCGCAGGAACGGGCAAAATCGGCGGCAAAAGCGTCCATTATCGCTCCCGGGTCTGATGCAGTGGGCAGGTTCGTACCCGACTCACATTTTCATACATTTATGAAAGCATAACTCAAATTATGCTAGAAGAAAAACTTCTGGGAAAGTTTGAAAACTGCGACTCGACTCCCGGCGTAAAACACAGGAATATGCGAACAAATCAGGAACAAAGACGAGGCAGGGGCGATGGCATTGCCGGGCAAGGAACCAACGATCGCGCATGTCGCCTCGATCTCGGTCGAGTGCGCCGATTGTGGCCGCAACAGGTGGTGGCGACCCGATCAGCTGAAGCGGTTCGGGGTGACGGGGAATACGCCGCTGTCCGCTCTGTCGGGCCGTATCGTCTGTTCGGCCTGCCGCGCCGACGGACTGCCGGGGACGGCGATTTCGATCCAGGCGGCGTTTGTCGACGAGCGCCAGCGCGTGCGCAGCGAAGCGCGGATGCTGAGCGACAGGGATGTGCCGCTGGAGGGATCGCGGCGGGCTTGAGTGGGAGGGTGCCAGCGCTGGTTCTTCCTTCTCCCGCAGGGGGAGAAGGAAGAGCATCCCTTGCTCAATACCCCAGCAATTCCTTCAGCGGAATCACGCGCCAGACATGTTTGATGGCGTAGCGGTTGAAGGTCAACGTCTTCGGCGGGTTGTACTGCTCGACGACCAGCTCGCCCGCCGTGCGCTTGACCAGCTTTTTGATGAAGGCCTTGCCGTTGCGCTCGTTTTCCTCCGGGAAGGTCTCGATCACCACATGGTCGCCCGGTACGGCGTCGCGGCCGCCGCAATAGATCAGGTCGCCGGGCTCGTAACGCGGCACCATGGAATCCGAGAGCACGTGCAGGGCGAACACCTTCGGCAGGTTGCGCACGCCCGGCGGGCGCTGGACGTAACCCGCCGGCTCGCCGTTGAAGGTGAAATCGCCATCGTCGCCACCGACGGCCGCGCCCAGCACCTCGATGTCCATCGAGCTGGCGGGTAGCGGACCTGCATCGGTGACGATCTCCGCATCGGCAACCGGTCCGGCATCGTCGAGAAACACGACCTGCCCCTGGCCCAGCGCAACCGGGTCGACGCGCAGGAAGGCGGCGGTCTTCAGCAGGTTCTCGGTCTTGGGCAGATTGCGGCCGGTTTCCCAGTTGCCGACGGCGGCGACATCGGTGTCGTTGTGTTCGGCGATGTGGCGCATGACCAGGCCGCGCTGCTTGCGCGCCTTGCGGATCGCCGCTCCGACCTTGATCGACAGTTCCGTTTTTGCCATGGCGCCCATGTGAGGGATGAAAGCCGCTCTCGTCTATGAAAGAATGGCTTGCATCTATTTTCGAGTTATGCTTATATCCGGTCATGCAAAACCTGTCCAGCTTTGATGGCGCCGAGTCGCCGGCCTCACGCGAGGCGCGCCCGGCGGTCATAACCGCCCATTCCCTTTCATCCCGGCCGTTCCGGTCGCCGGAGACAGGCGGACCGGACCCGAGGCTCGTGCGGTCAGGCACTGGGCCTCGGGCTTCATCCGGGCCGCCTGTCTCCGGCGACCGGAACGGCCGGAGCCGCCGCTCCCAGCGGCTTCGGCCCCCAATTCGGCCGGCATGGCGCCGGCTCTGTTTTTGCGGCAGGCCGATCCTGCATCCGCACCGAGGACGGCACCGTCATCCTGTTCGACAGGCTGACGGGCAGGGCGGTTTCCGCCCTGGACAGAAACACGGCCGAAGCGCGGCTTCTGCACCTTGCCGGCGGGAAATCGGCCCAAGCCGGCTGAGGCTGGCCGGCTGAGAGCCGGCTCTTGAAAAACAACCTGACTGCGGCCTGGCGACC
This sequence comes from Mesorhizobium sp. M7A.F.Ca.CA.002.04.1.1, assembly GCF_004022805.1. Taxonomy (NCBI): domain Bacteria; kingdom Pseudomonadati; phylum Pseudomonadota; class Alphaproteobacteria; order Hyphomicrobiales; family Phyllobacteriaceae; genus Mesorhizobium; species Mesorhizobium sp. M7A.F.Ca.CA.002.04.1.1. The sequence continues at coordinate 2,273 of NZ_RZPL01000212.1, forward strand.
GGGTCGAACCTTGACGCTGCCCGACGGCGCGCGGCCGAACTTTGGATGGAGCTGGATATGGCAAGCTATAGCGACGCGGAATTGCACGAGATCGCCCGCTGGCTGAAGGATGGGTTCTCAGCCTCCAGGATTGCAGTCGCGTTCAGCGCGTTGCGCGGCAGTCCGGTGTCGCGCGACGCCATCATCGGCATCGTGCACCGCAACGCCATGCTCGGCGCGATCGGCTTTGCCAATGGCAAGGGGCCGCCGCCGCGATCCAGGCAGGCCGTGGGCAAGCGCGCTGGAAGCAAGCGGGCGAGTGGCGCGTCGGCGAAAGCGACGCCTGTCGTCGGCAAGATGGAGGGCGTGCTTGCCGCCAAGGACATCCATGCGCGTGAAGTGGCCCGGCCCAGGCGCGCGCATTCGTTCGTGCGCGAGGTGGGCGTGCTGATCGCCGACGGCGTGGCCTATCGCCTGGAGGCGCCGGCGCCGCCGCGCGCGGCCATCGGCCGGCAGCCGCATGGCGTGGCGATGCGCTTCATCGATTGCCTGTTTTCACGCTGCCGTGCGCCGCTGGATCTGACGGTGGAGGGGGATCCGGACATTTCTATTGCCGAAGAGGGGGCGCCAGGCAGCCGCCCAGGCGCCGACATGCTGTGCTGCGGCATGCGCACCGGGGCGCTGAAAAGCTATTGTACCTACCACCAGGCGCGCTTCCAGCGCCGCGTATTTGTTGCGACGGGGTGAGGTTTGATCTCTTCTCCCCCGTTCACGGGGAGAAGGTGCCGGCAGGGCAATGAGGGGCAGCGCTGACGAGGCAGGATGGAAGCTGACATGAAATTCAAGCATCCGATTCAGATGCCACTTACCGAAGCGCTGGCGCCGCCCCTCATTGCCCTGCCGGGCGTTCGCTGTTCGAAAAGCCAAGCAATTGGCTTTTCGTCCGCTGCGCGGATCACACCTCACCCCCGTAAACGGGGAGAAAGAAGCAAAGCCCTATTTCGGCATCTGCCCGCCTTGCTTGGGCGTGCGGCTCTGCATGCTCCTTGCGTCCATCGCTACCGCCGGGTTGCCCTCGCCGACCAATATGCCGGTCACCCGGGCAAAGCCGGTAAACACCTTCATGGCGTCGGCTTCGGAAATCTGGGCGGCAATCGCCGCGCTGCAGGCGTTCAACGCGCTGCGGTAGACATGGCCACGCCGCTCCAGCGGCCAGCGCTGGAGAAAATCGGCGGCTTCGCTGACGCTGTCGATCTCTTCGATCTCATCTTCCACCCGCACTTTGAGCGGCACTCCGGTTTTCATCGTACCCACGGCGTTCACCTTCGCTTTGCGCGCGGCTCCAGCTACCGCACCCATAAACGCGCCCCGCTGGGGGCCGGTTGCATCAATTTTTCGGGCGGCGCCCGCTCCTCACGGGCTAGCCACCGCATCCAGCCAGTCATGGGCGCGGCTTTTGGGCCTGTCGACCAGGATGTTCTGCTGCTTGGCCGCCCTGGTGAAGGCGTCGAACGCGATGCGCTGGCAGCAGATGCCGTCCACGGCGAGCGTAACCAGCCGGGAAGCCTCGAGATAGCCAGGCGCTGTCTTGTCGGGCCATTGGTGGCGCAGTGCCTCGGCGGCTCCGGCCACCGAACTGACCAGCATGGTTTTGTTGTCGCAAAAGCGCACGGTAACCGGCATGAAGGCTGTCATCGGCGAACCTCCCCTTGGCATGGACGCGACATAACGTCGAAAGCTCGCGCCGGTTCCATCAGCCTGGATGCCGGACGACAGGGATGCTGGCGCGGCGGCGAAGAGGCGACGACCTCCGGTTCATTGAAGGCCAACCGAGCAGCGCTCCGCTCCGCTCTGCCACCGCGTGGGAAGATGCCCGGCAGGGCCGAGGGCGCGCGAAGGATCGCCACGTGCCGGCCTCCCACCACCATCCCAACCAGGAGCCTCCCATGAGCAAAAAGACCAGACCCGCAAAACCGCAGGCGCCGAAATTGCCGAAGGGCGAGGCCGAGCAGGTGCGCATACGCCGCGAGATCGGCCATGATTTCGCGCTCAGGGATGACGCCCTCGGCCGCAAGCGGCTGGCAGCGGGCACGCTGGAGGCTGCGCGTGTCTACGAAGTGTCGAATGACGGCTACGCCGCGACCGGCGGCATCGTGCGGCTGCGCGCCATCGATGCGCTCGTCGGCATCACTTCGCTGTCGCGCCAGCAGCGCGAGGCAGGCCTGCGCTACCGCGAGGATTTCCGCTGCAGTCAGCAGGCTGATGTCAAGCCGATGCGCTGGACCGAGCGCATCGACGGCGGCCGCGAGGGCGGCGGCATCGCCGACAGCGTTCTCGACGCCGGCAGGGCCTATGCCGCCGCCACAAGAGCGCTAGGCCATTGGGAGGTGGCCGCCGTGGTACGACAAGTCTGCTGCGCGGACGGTTCCCTCAAGCGCCTGTCCGAGCAGACCGGCGAGGGCCGGAACGTGGTGACGAAGCTGCTGAAGGTGGGGCTGGATTTGTTGGCAGTGCATTACGGGATGATGATGAGGAGGCGGGTGGGGTGAGCGGCGCAAATATCCGGCCGGCGGCGCCGGCCGGATCATTTTTCACAGGATCAGATCATCGGCAGACGCGGATTTCCTCGACGATCCTGTGGTGATGGCGCCAATGCTTGACCAGTGCGATGTGGCAACGGTGGTGACGGTGGTAATAGCGCGGCCTGTAGCCGTTGTCATAGGCGTCGTACTGGTAATAAGGGCGATAGTAGCGATCGCCATAGTCGTAACCATTGTAATAATCGTCGCCGTAATAGTCGTCTGCATAGCCGCCAATGCCGATACTGATACGGCTGCGGGCGTCGGCGGGGGCGATCATCGCCGCCGCCGAAGCAATGGCGATAACCGAAACAAGCAGGAGCTTTTTCATAGCTGCCTCCTTTTCAAGGTTAGGCTAATATATAACTGCCGAGTTGCAGCCTCGTTCCACAGATTCGTAAGATGTGACGAACAATACAGACCGGGGCGCAGATGCCCAGGCGCCTAAAACAAGGCCCTCTCCAATGGCCCCGCCAGTGTCTCGGCAAAGCCCGTCGCCAGATGGTGCCTGTCACGAAACGCCAGCTTGCCTGATATGACGACGTGGCAGGAGGTCGGGCCGCAGAATTGGTTGGTGAGGTCGATGTAGCGGGTGTCGGGCACGCTGGTCACCACGGCGCGCTCGGTGGCGGCGGTGCTGTCGTTGGCGGCTTCGGCCCTTGGCGTGTCGCAGTGCGGCGAGGGTGCCTCGCGCCACCACAGGGTGCGCGCCACGCAGGAGCCGGCGAAGCTGGCGTTGATCGGCGTGTCGCGGATGACTGCCGTCTCGACACCGGCCCGGCTGAAGGCCTGCAAGGTCGAGCGCAGGCCGGCCTGCCAGCGCGCCACTTCGGCGGTGCGTTCGGCGGCGGGCAGATCGCGGGTCAGATTGCCGATGGAAAATTCGGAGATCACCACCAGGCGCGGCTTGCGGCGGATGATCTCTGATATGGCCTGCTCGCGCCAGGCGTCGCATTCGGTGTAGTCGCGCTTCAGCACCGTGTTGAAGGTGGAGAGCCGCGAGGCGCGGCACGATGATTTGAGGTAGGTGACCACCTTGGTGTCGTTGCGCCTGGCTGCTTCGATCAGCGGCGTCGACCAGTGGTCGGCGTGCGAATCGCCAAACAGCACGATGGTGCGGGTGGCATCGGCCGGGCCGAATGTGCAGGGTTTCGGCGTCACCGTTTGGAAGTCGGCCAGGCAGTTCTTGTCGACGGCCCGCGCGATGGAAGGTCTTTCGGCCGCCTGCTCGATGCCGCGCTGCTCGGGACCGATGTTGCGCGTGGCCAGATGCGCATTGGCGTAGGCGACCGCCACGCCGGCACCGGTCAGCGCCAGCGCGGGTGCGAGCGCGCGAGCGCCCACCGTCAGCCAGGCGCCGCGTCGTGCCGGGTTCTCGATGAGGTGATAGGTGAGCACCGACAGCGCCAGCGCCAGCACGCCGCAGCCCAGCCGCTGCGGCACCGTAAGATCGGGCGTCAGCATCCCGGCGTAGACGATGACCGGCCAGTGCCAGAGATAGAGCGAATAGGAGAGCGTGCCGATCCATTGCAAGGGCGGCAGCGACAAAGCGGTGGCCGGGCCAAGGACGTGCCGGTCGGTCCGCCCGTTGGTCTGTTCCCCGCAGCCGCCGCTCAGCAGCACCAGCACGGTGCCGGCAACCGGCAGCAGTGCATACCAGCCGGGGAAGGGCAGGTCCTCGCTCAACAGGCGATAGGCGGTCGCAATCAGCGCCAGGCCGAGCCAGCCAAGGGCTGGCCGCAGCCAGATGCGGTGCTGCAGCAAAGCCATGGGGACCAGCGTCGCCAGGCCGCCGGCAGCGAACTCCCAGGCGCGCAGCGGCGAGAAATAGAAGGCCCAGGCCGGCGCCGCGCTGGTCAGCCACAGGCAGGCGGCGAAGGAGGCGAGGCCGACCACGCCGATCATGGCTGCGGCCGTTCGCCGGCCCGGCCGCAGCCAGGCGGCCAGCAGAAGCAGCGCCGGCCAGGCCAGATAGAACTGCTCCTCCACCGACAGCGACCAGAAGTGGATGAAGGGATTGCTGGTGGCGTCGGCGGCGAAATAGTCGAACGACCAGCGCAGCAGCCACAGATTGATGGCATAGGCGGAGGCAAACATGGCGCCGCGCGAATAGAGCGCCTGCTCCTGCGGCGCCAGGATGAAGTAGCCGGCGGCCAGCGTGACCAGGATGACGAACAAAGCTGCCGGCAGGAGCCGCCGCGCGCGCCTGGCATAGAAGCGCCAGAGGTCGAGCCGGCCGGTCTCGCCGATCTCCTGCATGAGATGGGTCGATATCAGCCAGCCCGAGATGACGAAGAAGATGTCGACGCCGGCAAAGCCGCCGGGGAGCGCGGTGAGGCCGAAATGGTAGGCGACGACGCCGCCGACGGCGAGCGCGCGCAATCCTTGTATGTCCGGCCGGAACGATGCTGCCACGACGGCTCCCTCGTGCAAGCCCAGCCCCTGTGCAATGTCGGCGGTGCAGGCCGATATCGCAATGCAACAAATTATCGCAGTGCAACATGGCAGAAATGGGGAGATGGGCCGGGTGCCGGCCGGGCCCGATCCTTGCGTGGCTGGCTTGTCTGCACACCTGCGGCAGACGCAAAACAGCCCCGCGCGGGGCTGTTTCTCATTCGGGTTGCTGGACTGCTACTTGCTGCCGCCGTTCGCTTTCACGCTGCTGCAGAATTCGGGATGGCTGTTGGCCGCAGTGGCGTCCTTCGCCTCGTCCTCGCAGGCCTTCATCATCGCGGTCTGGTCGTCCGGCGTAAGGGCCTTCCAGGCTTTCACGAAGTCGTCGTTGCTGACCATCGTCTTCATGCTGCTATCGGTGTAGAAGGGCTGCATCTTGGCTGGATCGTCGAGAGCCGACGTTTTGGCAAACGCCGCGCCGCCGACCATCGAAAGTGCCATGGCGCCCAAGCAGATCATCTTGATGTTCATGGGTACTCTCCTATTGCTTTGGGATCGTCGAAGCAACGATCCATTGGAAAACGACAGGTTTGGGTGAAAGTTCCGGCATTTTTTGCGTAAAAAAGCCGAAACGAGGAAAAATATAGCCGAAAAACTTGAAAC
>NZ_RZPL01000213.1:0-7859 GCF_004022805.1 Mesorhizobium sp. M7A.F.Ca.CA.002.04.1.1
GTATTCCGGATGCCATTGCACGCCGACGGCGAAGGCGCGGGCGTCCCGCACCGAAACCGCCTCGACCGTGCCGTCGGTGGCGACGGCCTCGACCTGCAGCTTCGAACCGAGCCGGTCGATCGCCTGGCGGTGCAACGAATTGACCTTGATGTCGCCGGCACCGAACACACCGGCCAGGCAACTGTCAGGTTTGATCGAAATGGTCTGGTGGATGGCGAAGCGTTCGTCCTGCTTCTCGCTCACCGGCGCGCGGTGATCGAGCGAACCCTCGCGCTCCTGGATCTCGGTGCCGAGCGTGCCGCCCAACGCCACGTTCAGTTCCTGGATGCCGCGGCAGATGGCGAGCAGCGGCACGCCGCGTTCGATCGCCCGGCGGATCAGCGGCAGCGTCGTGGCGTCGCGCGCCGGATCATAGGGGCCATTGGCTTCACTGGCGTCGCCGCCATAGAGCGAGGGATGCACATTGGATTTCGAGCCGGTGACCATGACGCCGTCGACCGACGACAGGAGTTCGTCGAAATCGAGCCGGTCGCCGAACGATGGCACCAGCACCGGGAACACGCCGGCGCCGGTGATCGCCGCTTCCAGATATTGTTGTGGGGCGGCGTGCCAGGTGTAGTTGTCGAACTGACGGACGTCGGTCGATATGGCGACGAGCGGCTGATGCATTTGGGCTCTGTGTTCCATTTGGGCAAGGGATACCTGCCTTCAAAATAGGCGATCCCACGTTATTTTTCCATGCCAAGTTTCGGCGTGTCGCATGGGCCACGAAACGGCCTGTTAGACTATAGTTGCAGTGCAGCCGGGCTTCGCCGTCAAATGGGGCCGGCCTGCTGGACTCGACTTCTTGCCTGTGTATTGTCTCGAACGAACCGACACGGAAACCGAGGATTTTCTGACGTCGGCCTGTTGATCCAAAAGGGAGGAACTTCATGGATCGTCGTTCATTCATTCGCAAGGCCGGTGTCACCGGCGTCGGTGCCGCGGCGGCGGCGGCCACGCTGGCGGCGCCTGCAATCGCCCAGTCCAATCCCAAGGTGACATGGCGGCTGGCGTCGTCCTTCCCGAAGTCGCTCGACACCATCTATGGCGGCGCCGAGGTGTTCTCGAAGATGCTGTCGGAAGCCACCGACGGCAATTTCCAGATCCAGGTTTTTGCTGCCGGTGAGCTGGTGCCTGGCCTGCAGGCCGCCGACGCCACCACGGCCGGCACGGTCGAGGCCTGCCATACGGTGGCATATTACTACTGGGGCAAGGACCCGACATGGGCGCTCGGTGCGGCGGTTCCCTTTTCGCTCAACGCACGCGGCATGAATGCCTGGCATTACCATGGTGGCGGCATCGACCTGTTCAACGAGTTTCTCGCCACGCAGGGCCTTTTCGGCCTGCCGGGCGGCAACACCGGCGTGCAGATGGGTGGCTGGTTCCGAAAGGAAATCAACACGGTGGCCGACCTTTCCGGCCTCAAGATGCGAATCGGCGGTTTTGCCGGCAAGGTGGTGCAGAAACTCGGCGTCGTGCCGCAGCAGATCGCCGGCGGCGACATCTATCCGGCGTTGGAAAAAGGCACCATCGACGCGGCCGAATGGGTCGGCCCCTATGACGACGAGAAGCTCGGCTTCTACAAGGTGGCGCCCTATTATTACTATCCCGGCTGGTGGGAGGGCGGCCCGACCGTCCACCTGATGTTCAACAAGGCGAAGTACGAAGAGCTTTCGCCAACGTACAAGTCGCTGCTGCACACTGCCGCGCAGGCGGCCGACGCCAACATGCTGCAGAAATACGATTATCTGAACCCTGCGGCGGTGAAGCGGCTGGTGGCCGGCGGCGCGAAACTGCGCCCGTTCAGCCAGGAGATCATGGCCGCCTGCTTCGAAAAGGCCAACGAGGTCTATACCGAAATGGAAGCTTCCAACGCCCCGTTCAAGAAGATCTGGGAATCGATCAAGGGCTTCCGCAAGGAGCATTATCTCTGGGCACAGGTGGCCGAATACAATTACGACACCTTCATGATGGTCCAGCAGCGCAACGGCAAGCTGTAGTCGTTTGTACTTCTGCTCAAAAGCTCTCTGGGCGGACCCCGCTTAGAGAGCTTTTCTGTATATGCCGGGAGGCGAAGCCGGCGGTTCAGCCGCGGCGCGGCACCACCAGAACCTTGACCTCGCCGGGCGCCGGCGGATTGGCGATCACCGCTGGCGCTTCTTCAAGCGACACCTGCCTGGAGATCAGCCTGTCGATCTCGACCGCACCGGAAGCGATGAGTTCGGCGGCGCGGCGATGGGTGTAGGGATTGAGGAAGGAACCGAGCACCTTCAGTTCCCGGAACAACAGGTCGAACGGCTCGAATTCCGCTTTCATGCCTTGCGGCGTCACGCCGACAATGACGACCGTGCCGCCGGCTCGGGCCAGGCGCATGGACTGCTCGACGGTCTCTCGCACGCCGGCGCATTCGAAGACGACGTCGACGCCACCTGGCGCCAGACCGGCCGGTCCGGCGATCGCATCGATGACATCGGTGGCTGTCGGATCGATCGTCGCTGTCGCGCCGAGGTCCTCGGCGAGGGCGCGCCGCGAAGCCTGCCTGGTCGACAGGATGATGGTCGTGGCTCCCGCCAGTCTTGCCAGCTGCACGGTGAGCAGGCCGATCACGCCGCCGCCAAGCACGACCACCGAGCTGCCCGGTTTGATACCGGCAAGGTCGACGCCGTGCAGGCAACAGCCGAGCGGCTCGCAGAAGGCACCGTGCAGGGGGTTCAGGCCTGCAGGCAGGACGAAAGCCTGCTTCTGCGGCAAGGCAAGATATTCGGCAAAGCCGCCGTCGCGATGAATGCCGATCGCGCACAGATTGCTGCAGAGATTGACTTGTCCCGCGTGACAGTGTGCGCAGCGCCCACAGGCTATGTTGGGGTCGCCGGTAACACGATCGCCGATGGCAAAACCCGAGACCGATGTTCCGATCGCCTCGACGATGCCGGAAAACTCATGGCCGGGCGTCACCGGTGGCGTGCAGGGAAATTCACCGTGAAACAGATGCCGGTCCGTGCCGCAGACGCCGCAGGCTTCGATGCGCACCAGTAGCTCATCCGCACCGATGTCAGGCATGTCGACGTCGCGCAGCGTGATGCCGCCCACTGCTTCCAGCCGCACCGCTTTCATGGTCTTGACCATGCCGGTTCAGTTGAAGCTTGGCGGTTGCGACAGGTCGGGCTGTGGCGCTGCCGGCTTTGCCGGTGTCGGATCGCCGAAACTGGGCGGTTGCGAAAGGTCAGGAGCGGCCGGCGCCGTGGCGCCACCAGCGGGCGCCGCTCCATCCGCCGGCGGCGTGCCCAGCGGCGACAGGCCGGGCACCTCCGGTACCTTGTAGTCGATGGTGCCCGGATCGACGGTCGTTCCCTTGTAGTGCATCACCATTTGCGGGAAGGCGATGGTCAGCCCGATCATGATCACCTGGATGCAGACAAAGGGCACCGCGCCCCAATAGATCTGGCCGGTCGTCACCGGCGCGATTTGTTTGCCGGTGAGACGATCGAGATAGGGCACGCGCGCGGCCACCGAACGCAGATAGAACAGCGCGAAGCCGAAGGGCGGGTGCATGAAGCTGGTCTGCATGTTGACGCCCAGGAGCACGCCGAACCAGATCAGGTCGATACCGAGCTTGTCGGCGGCGGGCGCCAGCAGCGGTACGATGATGAACGCCAGTTCGAAGAAATCGAGGAAGAAGGCGAGGAAGAAGACGAGCATGTTGACGCCGATCAGGAAGCCGACCTCGCCGCCCGGCAGCGACGTCAAAAGGTGCTCGACCCAGATGTGGCCGTTGACGCCGTAGAAGGTCAGCGAGAACACCCGTGCGCCGATCAGGATGAACAGCACGAAGGACGACAGCCTTGTCGTCGAGGCCAGTGCCTGCTTAACGACGTCAAGCGACAAGCGCCCCTTGGCCGCCGCCATGAACAAGGCGCCGACCGAGCCCATGGCGCCGCCTTCGGTCGGCGTGGCGATGCCCAGGAAGATGGTGCCCAGCACCAGGAAGATCAGCGCCAGTGGCGGGATCAGCACGATGATCACCTGCTGCGCTAGCCTGGACATCATGTTGAAGTTCAGGCGCTTGTCGGCAATGGCGACGATGTAGATGAACAGCACCCCGGCAGTCGCGCCAAGAATGTCGGCATTGTCGCCATGCGCCGGCGCCAGATAACGATATGCCGCGTAGGAAACCGCCGATGTGACCAGCAAAGCCACCAGCAGCGACATCACGCCATGGCCAAGTGTACGGGCCTCGAGCGGCAGCGCCGGCATCGAGTTCGGCCGGATGATCGACATGATCAGGATATAGGACATATAGAGGCCGGTGAGCACGAGGCCCGGGATCAACGCGCCCGCGTACATATCGCCGACCGAGCGGCCGAGCTGGTCGGCAAGCACGATCAGCACCAGCGACGGCGGGATGATCTGGGCAAGCGTGCCGGAGGCGGCAATGACACCGGATGCGAGCCGGCGGTCATAGCCATAGCGCAGCATGATCGGCAGCGAGATCAGGCCCATGGCGATGACGGAAGCCGCCACCACGCCGGTGGTCGCCGCTAAAAGCGCGCCGACGAAGATCACGGCGTAGGCGAGGCCGCCGCGGATTGGCCCGAACAGCTGGCCGATCGTGTCGAGCAGGTCTTCGGCCATGCCCGACCGCTCGAGCACGATGCCCATGAAGGTGAAGAACGGGATGGCCAGCAGCGTGTCGTTCGACATCACCCGGCTGCCGTAGAAATTATCCGGCAATGCGTGCAGGAGCGGCCAGGCGAGGTTGATCGATCCTCCGGAATAGGGAGACAGCAGCACGCCGATGAAGAAGAACATCAAGCCGTTGGCGGCCAAGGAAAAAGCGACGGGGTAGCCGATCAGCAGGAAGATGATCAGCGAAGCGAACATGATCGGCGCCATGTTCTGCGCGATGAACTCCATCACGAACGCACCTCGTCGGCCAGCGCCTTGGCTTCGAGTTCGGCCTGCTCATGCACCGATATGAAGGGATTGGGGTCGTCCATGTCTCCGCGCATGATGGCGATCTTCTTGATGATCTCGGAGATGCCCTGCAGCGCCAGCAGGAAAAACCCGACGAGCAGGATGGCCTTGGCGGGCCAGATGATCAGGCCGCCGGAATTGTTGGACATCTCGCCGCTGCGAAACGACAGCGACACATAAGGAACGAAATAGATCACCATCAGCGTCACGAACGGCATCAGAAAAAAGACATGCCCGAAAAGGTCGATCCAGTGCTGCACGCGGCGTGGAAACAGGCCGTAGACGACGTCGATGCGGATATGTTCGTTCTGCTTCAGCGTATAGGCGGCGGCCAGCATGAAGGCGGCGCCGAACAGATACCATTGCAGCTCGAGCCAAGCGTTCGAGGATATGTCGAACACCTTGCGGATAATGGCGTTGGCGGCGCTCACCAGGATCGCCAGCAGGATCAGCCACGATATCCATTTGCCGATGAACTCGTTGGCGCGATCAATAGTCCTGGATAGAGCGAGAAGCCCTGCCATGCATTCCTCCCTTGTACCGGAGGCGTGCCGGCTTCCCCCTTTTTGTCCGTCACGCCACGTGGTCCAACGGTATGCCGCGCGTGGACTGACGGGTCAACAAGGATAGAGGCAGCGAATATCATCGCATCGCAGACAGTGCCCAATACCGGCGATCTGCCCTCGCGTCATGCAACCAAAGTCTGACGTTTTCAGGCGATTTTGCCGGTGTCGCGGCCGGCGCCGATCAGGATCAGCGTCGTGACCAGGAACAGGTACATCCACGCGTCGCGCCACTCGACCGGGAAGTAGCCGGCCCACAGCGATTCGGCCATGCCGAAGACGGCCGCGCCGAGCGCCGCGCGCGGTGGCGAGAGATAGCCGCCGACCGCCGTCACGAACAGGATCTTCAGTCCGTAGACGAGGCCCGAGCCGAAGCTGACATTGCCGTAATAGAGCCCGGCCATGACACCGGCCAGCGCGGCGCAGAAGCCGCCGAACAGCACCGCGTGCCGGAACACCGCGCGTACGTCGACGCCGCACATCGCGGCAGCCTTGGGGTCGTCGGAGACGGCGCGCCAGCACCGTCCGAAGCTCGACCGGGCAAAAGCCCAGCTTGCCAGCGCGATTGCCGCCACCACCACGGCGCAGTCGATAAGCTGGATGAGCGTCAGCGTTGCCTTGAAGGTCGCGCCCTGCGCGAAAACGATGGGCTGCGCCAGCATCGGCGGCAGCCACAGATCATGCGTGTCGGCGGCGATGCGGCTCGCTTCGGACAGCAGCAGCAGGATGCCGAGCGTCGTCACCACGATTGCATTGGGCGTGCGGTCGGCCAACGGTTCGAAGACACTGCGCGACAGCACGTGGCTGATCAGCGCGGCATAGAGGAACGCAGCGACGACGCCGAGCGCCACCGCCGCCAGCAGCGTCAGCCACAGCACCTGATAGCCGAAGGCCGCGGTCAGGATCATGGTCTGGCCGCAAAAGGCGAACAACGCGCCATAAGCGAGATTGGTGCGGTGCAGGATGCCGTTGGTCAGCACATAGCCAAAGGCGAGCAACGCATACAGCGCGCCCGAATGCAGCCCGTTCAGCACCTGCTGGAAGAAATAGAGCATGCAAAACCTCGAAGCATGCCGCCCAAAAGTGCGAAGCGGTCCTGGCCAACAGCATGCTCAAAAGGCTGCGGAGACCACCGCATCCCGGAGTGAGGTTGCATCGCTGAATCTAACTTGTCAAATACGATTTATCGGTTAGATTTTCGCCATGACGGTATCATGGACCCCGCACCGCTTCACCGGCGGCCTGCTTGCGCTCGACACGGCGAACACCGTCGTGCTGCGCGGCGATCCGGAGCGGACGTTCGACCGCTTCGAAGATCCGGCCGAGATTGCTCGCTTCGCCGACGCGGCGAGCCGCTTTCGCGCCGCCGAGCTTGGCGAAAGGCCGCTGGCGGTATCCTCAGCGGTGGCGATCGCACCCGTCGTGCTGTCGATCCGCGAGGCGACGGACCGGCTGTTTCGTGGAGCGGTGTCGAAGGGCGCGGTCGCCACCGCTGATCTGCCCGGATTCCTGAGCGCCTGCGCCGAGGGTCTTGCCGGCAGCCGGACCGAGATCGGTGTGCCGGGAAGGCCGTTCGGTGATCCCCTGACGCCGATCGCCTTCGAGGCGGCGCTGGCGGTTTCGGCGCTATCGCTTCTGCGCGACGATACCGTCGCAAGGCTCAGGATCTGTCCCAACTGCACCTGGCTGTTCGTCGACAGAAGCCGCAATTCCAGCCGCCTATGGTGCGACATGGCGGTGTGCGGCAACCGTCAGAAGGCAAGCCGTCACTATCGCCGTCGTCGCATGGCGGAAAATGAGGTCAAGAATGCGTAGCGGCCTTTCCCGTTCGATCCTTGTTGGCGCGGCGCTCATCGTGGCCGTTGCGCTCGGCGCCTGCCGCGACACCGGCGACGCCGAAGGCAAGCTGTTCGAGATTTCCGGCAAGATATTCGTTTTCAACTACCGCCTCGCCAGGGCGACTTATGTGGTGACCCTGCGGCCGCTGAAGCCGATGGGAGAGGGCCAGGTGGCGGTCGCCAGCTTCCAGGATCCCGCCGGCGGCGCACCTCTGGTGGTCGAGCAGAAGGTCTGGCCGAAGCTCGACAAGGTGACGCTGGAGAGCCCGGCACTGACCTGCGTCGTCAAGAACAAGCCCTATGCGATTGCCATCAGCATCAAGGGCGCCGACGGCGCGGTCCTGCAGAAGATCGACACCACGCTGATGTCGACGGAAGACCAGTCGATCCTGCCCGACCGGCCGCTGGTCATCGACCAGCTCTACACCGCCAATCCCGATCT
>NZ_RZPL01000214.1:0-7854 GCF_004022805.1 Mesorhizobium sp. M7A.F.Ca.CA.002.04.1.1
CTCCTGCACCGCGCGACCGAGGCGCCTTCGATCGGCTTTATCGGCGTCGAGCCCTTCGTCAACGGCATGGCCAAGATGATGATGGCGGTGCGCGAGAAACCGCTCGCCAATCTGCGGGTTTATGACGACGACGCCACAAGGCTGCTCGACTGGCTGCCGCAGGCCTCGCTCGGCGGCCTCGATCTGCTCTATCCCGACCCCTGGCCGAAGAAGAAACACTGGAAGCGACGTTTCGTAAGCCCGGTCAATCTCGAGCGGTTCGCGCGCGTGCTGAAGCCTGGTTCAAAATTCCGCTTCGCCTCCGACATCGACACTTATGTCAACTGGACCTTGCTGCATTGCCGCGCGCATGGCGCGTTCGCATGGCAGGCTTGCGAGGCGGCGGACTGGCACCGGCCCTATGATGGTTGGCCGGGCACCCGTTACGAGGCCAAGGCCATTCGTGAGGGCCGGCGGCCGGCCTATCTTACCTTCATTCGGAAATAGGCTCGCGGTCTTAGAGCAATTCCAGGAAAAGTGTGAAACGGTTTTCCGTCCGGAATTGCGTCAAAGCTAGAATCGGCGGCCGATGCGATCGAAGGCGGCAGGCTCGACGCCGAGGTTGCGCAGGTCGTCGGCGCGCGGCCTGCGACCGGCTTCTACGGCCCGTGAAGCGGCCACGGCGCTGCCGAATACGGTGAAGAAGTCGCCTATTGCAGAAAATATCTTGCGATTGCTCATGATCATGTCCTTTCGCGCACGTGTGACGCACGGCCACCTTTGTGCAGCGCAGCGTAAGTAGGTGCGTTTCAGCGCCAATCCCATTGGGGCCGCCGCATGGGCGCCATGCGCTCCATGCAACGCTGGCGGGGGCCACCTCGATGGCAGCGTTGCCCGACCAGCATAGCGGGCTTGAAACACAGGCCGCGATCGTCTATATCAGCCTCAAATTCTTGGTCGGTATGACGAAGAGTGGGTCCACCCGGTCCCGCTCTTTTTTATTACCTGCCGATAACTTGGTAGAGAACGACAGGGCTTCAATGACTGCAACGGCAAGCGAGGGCGACGATCGCATCATCCGCGAAAGCGGCATCGATGCGCGCATCGCGCTGATCGTCCAGCCGGTTCTGCGCGGCATCGGCTTCCGCCTCGTGCGGGTGCATCTGTCGGGCCAGAACGGGCTGACGCTGCAGATCATGGCCGAACGCGAGGACGGCACCATGACCGTCGAGGATTGCGAAGAGGTCAGCCGCGCGGTGTCGCCGGCGCTCGATGTCGATGATCCGATCGAAAAGGCCTACCATCTTGAAGTCTCGTCGCCCGGCATCGACCGGCCGCTGGTCCGCAAATCGGATTTCACGACCTGGACGGGTCATCTGGTGAAAATGGAAACATCGATCGTCGTCGCCGACCGCAAGCGCTTCAAGGGCAAGATCGCCGAAGCCGGCGAAGACGATGTGCTGATCGAGCGCGACAAGGCAGCCTATGGCGAGGAGCCGACGGTGCGCGTCCCCTATGACGCGATTGCCGATGTGCGCCTGATCCTGACCGACGATCTCATCCGCGATGCCCTGTCGAAGGACAACAGGGCGCGCAAGGAAGCCAAGAAGCGCCGTGGCGAACCGGACGACGACGAGTCGGGTGCGGAAGCGGACGCCACGGAAGAACACGAACAGGAACTATGATTGAGCTGCCGGGCGCAAAGGTCCGGCAAACAAGCTCGGGAGAAAAACGATGGTTGTAAGCGCCAACAGACTTGAATTGCTGCAGATCGCCGACGCGGTCGCGCGTGAAAAGTCGATCGACAAGTCGATCGTCATCGCCGCCATGGCCGATGCGATCCAGAAGGCGGCGCGCTCGCGTTACGGTCAGGAGACCAACATCCGCGCCGACATCAACCCGAACACCGGTGAGATGAAGCTGCAGCGGCTGATGGAAGTGGTCGAGAAGGTCGATGACTACGCCACGCAGATCGCCATTTCCTCGGCTCGCGAGCGCAATCCCGACGCCCAGCTCGGCGACTTCATTGCCGAACAGCTGCCGCCCATGGATTTCGGCCGCATCGCCGCCCAGTCGGCCAAGCAGGTCATCGTCCAGAAGGTCCGCGAGGCCGAACGCGACCGCCAGTATGACGAGTACAAGGACCGCATCGGCGAGATCGTCAACGGTACCGTCAAGCGCGTCGAATACGGCAATGTCATCGTCGATCTCGGCCGCGGCGAAGCGATCATCCGTCGCGATGAGCTGATCCCGCGCGAGAACTACAAATATGGCGACCGCGTCCGCGCCTATGTCTACGATGTGCGCCGCGAGCAGCGCGGCCCGCAGATTTTCCTGTCGCGCACCCATCCGCAGTTCATGGCCAAGCTGTTCACCATGGAAGTGCCGGAAATCTATGACGGCATCATCGAGATCAAGTCGGTCGCCCGCGACCCAGGTTCGCGCGCCAAGATCGCCGTCATCTCGCGGGACTCATCGATCGATCCGGTCGGCGCCTGCGTCGGCATGCGCGGCAGCCGCGTCCAGGCGGTCGTCGGCGAATTGCAGGGTGAGAAGATCGACATCATTCCGTGGTCGCCTTCTGCGGCGTCCTTCATCGTCAATGCGCTGCAGCCGGCGGAAGTCGCCAAGGTCGTGCTCGACGAGGATGCCGAACGCATCGAAGTCGTGGTTCCCGACGACCAGCTGTCGCTGGCCATCGGTCGCCGCGGCCAGAACGTGCGTCTGGCTTCGCAGCTGACCGGCTGGGATATCGATATCCTGACCGAAGCCGAAGAATCCGAGCGCCGCCAGAAGGAATTCGTCGAGCGTTCGTCGCTGTTCATGGAAGCCCTCGACGTCGACGAGATGGTCGGCCAGGTGCTGGCCTCCGAAGGCTTCACCAGCGTTGAGGAAGTCGCTTATGTCGATTCCGGCGAGATCGCCTCTATCGATGGTTTCGACGAGGACACCGCTTCGGAGATCCAGACCCGCGCCCGCGAATATCTGGAGAAGATCGAGGCCGAGCACGACGACAAGCGCAAGGCGCTCGGCGTTTCGGACGAATTGCGCGAAATCCCCGGCGTCACCACCGCCATGATGGTGACGCTTGGCGAGGACGGCGTGAAGACGATCGAGGATTTCGCCGGCTATGCCGCCGACGACCTGACCGGCTGGAAGGAACGCAAGGACGGCGAGACAAAAGTCTATCCGGGCGTGCTGGCCAATCATGGCGTGACCCGCGCAGACGCCGAACAGATGGTTCTGGCCGCCCGCCTCAAGGCCGGCTGGATCACCGAAGACGAGCTTGCAGCCGAAGAAGTCTCGGCTGACGAAGCCGTTGGTGCGTGAGGTGAAACCGCATCGCACCGAACCCGCCCTTGGACGAGATGAACGATCGCACCTGCATCGTTACGCGCAAACAAGCCGAACCGGATGATCTGATCCGGTTCGTCGTCGGCCCGGATTCGGCCGTCGTTCCCGACATCAAGAGAAATCTGCCCGGCCGCGGTTGCTGGGTGAGCGCCGACCGCCTACATATCGACAAGGCTGCGGCGAAGAACCTCTTTGCCCGCGCCTTCAAGGCACAGGTGGTCGTGCCGCCCGATCTTGGCGGCATGGTCGACGGGCTGCTTTCCAGGCACGCTCTGGGCATGCTTGGTCTTGCCCGCAAGGCAGGCGCAATTTCGCTTGGTGCTACCAAGGTCGAGAGCGCGGTGCGCGGCGGATTGGCGCTTTTCGTGCTGCATGCTTCCGAGGCGTCCGATGACGGCGTGCGCAAGATCAGCCAGGCGCGACGGGCGACGGTCCATCTCGGTGGGCCCGCTATCCTTGCCTACAAACTTTTCTCCGAGGCCGAGTTGAGCTTGGCATTGGGGGGTACAAATGTGATACATGCTGCCGTTCTCGCGGGAGACGCGGGCAGGGCGGTCCAGAAGCGCATGGTTGCGCTCGACCGGTATCGGGGCGGTTCCCCGGACGATCTGGCAATGCTTGCGGCTGTTGCTGACGAAGATGATGCCGCAGAGGATATGGAATGAGCGATACGAAATCGGGTGACGACAATACGCTGAGTGTGACGCCGAAGAAGACCTTGACGCTGAAGCGCCCCGGTATGGAACAGGGCACTGTGCGCCAGAACTTCTCGCACGGCCGCACCAAGCAGGTCGTCGTCGAAACCAAGAAGCGCAAGTTCTCGATGCCCGGCGACAAGCCGGAGCCTGTTGCCGCCCCCGTCTTCACACCGAAGCCGGCGGTCGTGGCCGCACCCGTCGTCGTGCCGGAAGCACCGAAGGCGCCGCCACCCCCGCCGCCCCCGGCCCCGGTCGAGCGCAGCGGCATGGTGCTGAACGAACTGTCGCGCAGTGAAATGGAAGCACGCCGCAGGGCGCTCGAGGGCTCGAAGGTTCGCGAGGTCGAGGACCGCCAGCGCGCCGCCGAGGATGCCAAGCGTCGCGCCGAGGACGAAGAGCGCCGCAAGCGCGAACGCGATGAATCCGCGCGCCGCCAGGCCGAGGAAGAAGCACGGTTGCAGACCGAGGCCGAATCCCGCCGTCGGGCCGAGGAAGAGGCGCGTCGCCGCGCGCCATTGGCTGCCGAACTGGCAACAGTCGATGACGAGGAAGTGGCCAAGCCGAAGCGGGTTGGTGCCGGCGCACCGGTGCGCCGTCCGGTCACGCCTGAAGTGGCGCGTCCGGCCAAGCCGACCAAGAGCGAGGAAGATCGCCGCCGTGGCAAGCTGACGCTGAATTCGGCATTGTCCGACGAAGATGCGCGAGCCCGTTCGCTGTCGTCGATGCGTCGCCGCCAGGAAAAATTCAAGCGCGCGATGCACAATGAGCCGCGCGAGAAAGTCATGCGCGAAGTGATCCTGCCAGAGACCATCACCATCCAGGAACTGGCGCAACGCATGTCCGAGCGCGCGGTCGACCTGGTCAAGTTCTTCATGAAGCAGGGCCAGATCCTGAAGCCGGGCGACGTCATCGACGCCGACACGGCCGAGCTGGTCGCCACCGAATTCGGCCACACGGTCCGCCGCGTCGCCGAATCCGACATCGAGGAAGGCCTGTTCAACATCGCCGACAATGCCGAGGACCTGGTTTCGCGTCCGCCGGTCGTGACGATCATGGGTCACGTCGATCATGGCAAGACCTCGCTGCTCGACGCGATCCGCAACGCCAATGTCGTCTCCGGCGAAGCCGGCGGCATCACCCAGCATATCGGCGCCTACCAGGTCGAGAAGAATGGTCACAAGATCACCTTCATCGACACGCCCGGCCACGCCGCCTTCACGGCGATGCGTGCTCGTGGCGCCCAGGCGACCGACATCGCCATCCTGGTGGTTGCGGCCGATGACAGCGTCATGCCGCAGACGATCGAATCGATCAGCCATGCCAAGGCGGCCGGCGTTCCGATCATCGTGGCGATCAACAAGATCGACAAGCATGATGCCGATCCGCAGAAGGTGCGCTCCGAACTGCTGCGCCACGAGGTTTTCGTCGAATCCATGGGCGGTGAAGTTCTGGACGTCGAAGTGTCGGCGACCAAGGGCACCAATCTCGACAAACTGCTCGAGGCGATCCTGCTGCAGGCCGAAATTCTCGACCTGAAGGCCAATCCGGACCGTACCGCCGAAGGCGTCGTCATCGAGGCCCAGCTCGACAAGGGCCGTGGTCCCGTTGCCACCGTGCTGGTGCAGACCGGCACGCTGATGCCGGGCGACATCCTCGTTGCCGGCAATGAATGGGGCCGGGTGCGTGCGCTGGTCAACGATCGTGGCGTGCAGATCAAGGAAGCGCCGCCGGCGATGCCGGTGGAAGTGCTTGGCTTGCAGGGCACCCCGCAGGCCGGCGATCGCTTCGCCGTGGTCAACAACGAGGCCCGTGCCCGCGAGATCACCGAATACCGCCAGCGTCTGGCGCGCGAGAAGGCGGTTGCCAAGCATGCCGGCCAGCGCGGTTCGCTCGAGCAGATGATGTCGCAGTTGCAGACAAGCGGGCTGAAGGAATTCCCGCTGGTCATCAAGGGCGACGTGCAGGGCTCGATCGAGGCGATCAACGCCGCACTCGACAAGCTCGGTACCGACGAAGTGCGTGCACGCATCGTCCATGCTGGCGCCGGCGCCATCACCGAAAGCGACGTGTCGCTGGCCGAGACTTCGGGTGCCGCGATCATCGGCTTCAACGTCCGCGCCAACGTCCAGGCACGTGCCGCTGCAGCGGCGGCTGGCATCGAGATCCGCTACTACTCGATCATCTACAACCTTGTGGATGACGTGAAGGCGGCTCTGTCGGGCCTGTTGTCGCCGGAGCGTCGCGAGACTTTCATCGGCAATGCGCAGATCCTCGAAATCTTCGACATCACCAAGGTCGGCAAGATCGCCGGCTGCCGTGTCACCGAAGGCAAGGTCGAGCGTGGTGCGGGCGTGCGCCTGATCCGCGACAACGTCGTCATCCACGAAGGCACGCTGAAGACGCTGAAGCGCTTCAAGGACGAAGTTTCGGAAGTCCCCGGCGGCCAGGAGTGCGGCATGGCCTTCCAGAACTACGAGGACATGCGCGTCGGCGACGTCATCGAGTGCTTCCGCGTCGAGATGGTGACCCGGACACTCTGAGTTCGAGTGACTTGTCCATACCGGGCGGTGGTCGAAAGGCCGCCGCCCCAAGTCTATTGAGAATGCCCATATGAGACATGCGGCACGGTTCCATCCCGCGCCTCACGCTTTCAGGATTGAGAAAAATGCCCCGTCCAACCGCATCCAGCCCATCCCAGCGCATGCTGCGCGTCGCCGAACAGGTGCGCCATGCGCTATCCGAAACCCTGCAGCGCGGCGAGATCATCGATCCGCTGATCGAGAACACCGTGGTGTCGGTCTCGGAAGTGCGCATGTCGCCCGATTTGAAGGTCGCTACCGCTTTCGTCTCGCCGCTCGGCGCCAAAGATGCCGATGCGGTGGTCGAGGCGTTGAACAAGCATGCGAAATTCGTCCGTGGCCGTGTCTCCGGCGCGCTGCGGCAGATGAAGTTCATGCCGGAGTTCCGCTTCAAGCTCGACACCTCCTTCGACAATTTTGCCAGGATCAACGACCTCTTGAAATCGCCGGAAGTGGCGCGCGATTTGGGTCCTGAGGACCAGGAAAACGCAGACCAGGACAAAGACGACAACAAGGACACCGAATAGTGGCGCGTCGCGGCAAGAAGAAGGGCCGGCCGATCTCGGGCTGGCTGATCCTGGACAAGCCGGTCGGCATGGGCTCGACCGAAGCCGTCTCCAAGATCAAATGGCTGTTCCAGGCGGAAAAGGCCGGCCATGCAGGCACGCTCGACCCGCTGGCGTCCGGCATGCTGCCGATCGCGCTTGGCGAGGCTACCAAGACCGTGCCTTACGTGCAGGACGGCGCCAAAATCTATCGCTTCACCGTTGCCTGGGGACAGGAGCGTTCGACCGATGACCTCGAAGGTCCGGTGACGAAAGAATCCGACCTGCGTCCGTCGGAAGCCCAAGTGCTCGCCCTGCTGCCGAAATACACCGGCGTCATCATGCAGACGCCGCCGCAATTCTCGGCCATCAAGATCGCAGGCGAGCGCGCCTATGATCTGGCCCGCGACGGCGCGACGGTCGACATACCCGCGCGAGAGATCGAGATCGGCCGTCTGGACGT
This sequence comes from Mesorhizobium sp. M7A.F.Ca.CA.002.04.1.1, assembly GCF_004022805.1. Lineage (NCBI taxonomy): Bacteria > Pseudomonadati > Pseudomonadota > Alphaproteobacteria > Hyphomicrobiales > Phyllobacteriaceae > Mesorhizobium > Mesorhizobium sp. M7A.F.Ca.CA.002.04.1.1. Next base: position 7,619 of record NZ_RZPL01000214.1, read on the forward strand.
TGTCGAGCATGGCGCCGACCATACTGTTTTCGAGGTCGAGTGCGGCAAGGGCACCTATGTGCGCTCGCTGGCCCGCGACATGGGCCGCGACATCGGCTGCTTCGGTCACATCTCCGAATTGCGCCGGGTCGAGGTCGAGCCGTTCACCTCGGAAGACTTCGTCACCATCGCCGAACTGGAAGCCGCCCGTTTCGGTGTGGAGGAGGTCGACAGCTCGGACACGACAGAAGCCGCTG